>NZ_JBPLBG010000005.1:0-13752 GCF_054039255.1 Candidatus Harpocratesius sp. | reverse complement strand
CATTGTTTTGGAATTGAAGACGGCCATTTCAAGTAGACGGTACGATATTCATTAGAAGACGCAGGATGTTTCATTAATTTACAAGAAAAAAGAAGGAGATTTAAGGTTTTGGGTTTTTTGCTATCATATTGGAGAGCGAAGATTACCGTGAAACCTCATGTTTTTTTTATTTATTATGATTAATTAGGAATTTTTTAAGGAAAATTCTCGTGCTTTTATTAAGAATACAATCATATTATTAAAAGGTGTTGCAATTTTTCTTTTTTTACCAAGATCAATTATTTTCTGATTTAAAAACTCAATCTCTGTTGGCTTTTTTCTCCAAAGATCCTGAAGCATACTATTTTTATTATCTTTTGTTTTTTGCAAGACGATTTTTATTTTTCTACGAATTTCATCAAATGAATCATGTGGTAATTGATAACTTTCCATTACTACCATTATTTCATGAATCAAATGTTTAGCAGATTTCCAAAAATATGGATTATTCAATAAATTTCCATTTTTCTCATTTAGAAGTGCTCCAAGAGGATTAATTACAATATTAATTATGGCTTTCTCCCATATTTTTTGAAGTGAATTCTTTGCTTTCTTAATTAAAATGCCTGCTTTATTAAAATTTTGAATAATTTCCGAAATTTTGACTTCTTCTCGATTTCCTTCTGTGATATTTCCATTGGTCAAATTTGAAATTCTACAGATAAAATTCAATCCATCTCCAGTTTGAATAATATGATTATAATTTTCAAGCATCACACCCATTGAAGAAATAATTCGATAAATCTTAAGATTAGGAAATTTACTTTTAAAAATTTCTTCATTACCCAATCCATTTTGAAGTAAAAACACCCTCTGAAATTTTGAGATTAGTGATGCGTATTGAGAAGTAATTTGAGAAAGTGAGTAAACTTTGCAGGAAATTATACAAATATCAAAATTTAATTGATTAATTTTTTCATTTAGAAACTCATTCTGAGAAGCAAAAAAGTGAATAGGTGTTAATTTTTCAGCAGGTTTATTAAATTCTTGAAAAAATAGACCTTCTTCATACACTTTTTTATATATTTTTTCTGAACCTATAGCATAAACATCATGATTATTCAAGGCAAGTTTTGCCCCAAAAAGACATCCTAAAGATCCTGCTCCAATAATTAATATTTTCATGCATATCTTCTCATTATTTTAGTTGGAACCAATTGTCTAATCGATTTTTTCTGGATAAATTTAGATTTTTATTCTTTTGAGATAGTGAATATCTTTTTTTTGCTTTATGTCTTTTTCGAAAATTTTCTTGTACCAATTTAACTGGTTGTTGGGGTTTAAGATTTAGCTTGGGTAATATATCAAGTGCATTCTTAACGGCGTATCCACTAAAATGATTATTAAAATAGGCAGCAATTTTAGTTGAAGGATTTTCTGTATGAAAAATACTGATTTTTCTAGCCCATTGATTTAATTCTGTGTCATTAAATAGATAGTTCCACCATGGATTTTTACCGTAACCATGAAACCTTAGATAAAGTAATTCTTTAACAGGATTTAAGAATGTAGGAGGAAGTAACGGCTCAATAACAGCACAATATCCGATCTGATAATCAGAAAGTAAATCCATAATTGAATCTCGTATCCATGTCTTATTTCGGAATTCTACGACCCCTTGCCATGAATTTTTAGAAGTTTTATCCCCTAAAAGATCTCTTCCACGGCTTTCCCGCCATTCTAGCCAAAATGAAATAAATTCCTCAAAATGCTGTTTATCTTTTTTTTTTTTGTATGAAAAACTTGGTGGTAATTGAATTAAATGAGCAAAAAGTTTATGATTGGCTTCCATTGGTAAGAAATTTTCCAGATATTGGATTAAGTCATTTTTACATTTTCTCAGATCTAATTTTGCAGTGTGAGTAACTTTACGGTTAATTTTGGCACTGAATAGAAAATAATCAGGTGTAATTTGACACCATTTCTCAACTGTTTCTTTTTTTGGTGTATAATAAAAGCTACTATCAATCTCAACTGATTTAAATATACTTGAATAATATTCTAAGTATAACGAAGAAGCAAGAAAATTTGGATAAAAACTGCCAACCCAATCCGGTTGATATGCCCAACCACAAGTTCCCACATAAATATTTTGTATTTCTCCCACTTTGGGCCAAATCCTGATTAGTACTAATTTCCATAAATTTTTCCGATAGAATTGCTATCTGAATTAGTACTTTTTTCATTTTTATTCTTTTTACGGGAGAGAATTTTTAAATCTTGAGAGATGAGATGAAGAAACTCTGAATATTCTGTTTCAGAAATGTTAAAGCTGTTATCTATTGTAGGGAATATTAAAGTTTTTACATCATGTATGTATGCCTCAGCGGCATCTACCATTGTTTTCCAAATATTTGCATACTGTTTAACGAATTTAAATTTCTTAGAATTAGAAAAACCAAGCATATCTTGTGCAACTAAAACTTGTCCATCACAACCATTACCTGCACCAATTCCAATAGTAGGGATGTGAAGATGTTGAGAGATCTCGCGCGCTATTTGCCAAGGGACCATTTCCAATACTAGTGAAAAAGCACCTGCTTCTTCTAATAAAATAGCATCTTCAAGCAATTTTTCTGCGGCTTTTGCAGTTTTTCCTTGTAATTTATAACCACCCAATTGATGAAAGTATTGGGGAGTTAATCCAATATGACCCATTACAGGAATTCCATTAGAAGTTAGCAATTTTACTGTCGCGACTCGCTCATGACCTCCTTCAATTTTAACTGCATCAGCATCACCTTCTTGAAGTACTTTTCCAGCATTTAATAAAGCAATTTCAGGAGTTGCAAAGCTCATAAAAGGCATATCAGCAATTACCATTGCATGTTCGGAACCTCGTGCAACAGCAGCAGTATGTCTGATAATATCATCCAAAGTTACCTTTAATGTGCTGTTTCTTCCATAGATAACCATTCCCATAGAATCTCCAACTAAAAGAGCGTCTATTCCAGAATAATCAAAAGCTTTTGCCATCATATAATCGTATGCAGTTAGAACAGTTATTTTTTCTTGTTTTTCTTTCATACAAATGAATGTTTGAGGAGTTACTTTTTGCTGTGGAGACATTGTTTTATTACTCAATCTTGACCCATAATTAATTTCTTTTTTTCGTTTTGATTAGTATGAAGGAGTATTTATTAGTATATATTATGATAAATAATAATATTTATCTATATATTTCATTTTAAATGGATAGAATGTATACAAAGGAGAGATCCCTAAGTATGATAAATAACGTTATTTGTCGTTTTTTGTCGAAGCGTCTCTGTGTTGGACGTTAAAACATTCTCGATATTTAAAATAAATACCGTTATTTATGTCGGATAATGTCGCTTTTTGAAATAATAACAGTTGATCATAAAAAAATAACATGATTAAAATGCGCTTTTATTGAATGGAAATATTTCAAGGTAAAAATTGTTTCATCCAAGTTTGATAATCTTTATCGGAATGTTCGTGAATTTTGAAAATGTTGAGGCTCTCGGCCATCTTTTGAGCAAACAAATGCTTACAAAACCCAAATTCCTGTTTTCTATATATATAATCAATTAAAAAATTGTGACATTGGCAAAAAATCCCAGGATATAATAAATAATATCCTGATTTCCCTTGAACTGCCCAAATCACTAAATTTGATGGAAGAAAAATATTCTTATGAATTGAAAGTGCACCATTTTGCAGTAATTCTAAAGATCGAAAAAATAATTTACCATATGTTCTTTGGAATTTTACAATCAAGGAACCAGTTAATTTTCCCTCATTTTTTAATTCATCAAAAAGATTCATCAACTTATCATAAGAAATAACTTTAATAAAATATTGTAGAATTTGTTGAGTGGCTATAGAACTAAAATGGAACAATTAAACATTTTGCTATTTCCTACACGATTTTTTCCAGCTATTAGTGGTGGAGATTTCTTATTAGAAAGACTTGGAAGAGAATTTTTAAAGATTTCTCGAAGATCGTCAGAAAAATCAACCTTAGGGATAAAAATGCAAGTTTCAGTGGTTACTTCAACAGCTATTGATTTTGCATCCTTACATGGAAATGGAAGAACGATTGATACTTCCCACAAATTTTTTAGCCAATATAAAAATCTTAAGATTCATAGATACCGTGTTCTTAATTCTTACTCTCATTCTTCAAATAAAACATATGAAAAAAATATACATTCAATGCTCTTTGAACTAACAAAAAAATACTTAAATTTTGATAAAAATGATTTAACAGATGTTATTAAAAATGGACCTATTCTTCCTGAATTGATACATGAGCTATTCCATGAGAAATTTGAAAAATCATTAGAATTTGTACCAGATATAATTCACTGCACATACTTACCATATTTGAATATTATATACAGTTTGCTTATTGCCCAGTATTATAAAATACCATCATGCATTACGCCATTTCTACATTTTGCAAATATTAGGTACCAAAAGCCTATATTTTATCAAATTTTGAAAATCTTCGATTGCATTTTTGCTTGCACTAAATATGAAAAAGATATTTTAGTATCGAATGGAATTGATGAAAATAAAATTGCTATTTTACCAATGGGAGTAGATACAAAACGATTTAATCAAGATGATTACCGCTCCCATTTTATTAATATTTATCAACCTAAATCACCATTGATTTTATTCTGTGGATATAAAAATTATGAAAAAGGAGCATTGACTTTGTTAAAAAGCATTCCCTTGTTAATACAAAAAATCAATCAGTTTAGCGTTGTCTTCATTGGACCCTCAACAACTGCATTTAATTATCAATTAGCTGAAATAAAAAAAAAAGCAACAAACATTAAGATTATTAATATTTCACCTGAAAATCTCACAGGAATGTATGATAAAAAAAAGATCGGAGCCTTTCAATTAGCTGATGTTTATTGCATGCCCAGTAGATCAGATGCCTATGGAATAGCATATTTAGAAGCATGGGCAACAAATACTCCAGTGATTGCAGCGAATATTCCAGCCATGCACGAAGTTGTTAATATTAATAGAGATGGCTTGTTGGTTGAATTCGATAACATTGATCAATTAGCAAAAACAATAATAAAAATTCTTCAAAATTCCTCTTTAAAGAAGAATATGGGAGAATTGGGTTATAATAAAGTGATTTTGAATAATAATTGGACAAAAATTTCAGAATGTACTCTCAAAAAATATCATGAGTTAATTCATTCAGAGAATAGTAATTATTAATAGCTAAATTAAAATAAACAAAATATCAAATTAGCAAGAGGAGAGATTTATGGGAAAAGAGAAAAAACGGTTATATGGAAATAAATATGTAAATGTAAAAGATGGAAAATTAAAAATTGGCAATTTTTCATGTTTGGATTTAGCTAAAAAGTGGGAAACACCTATATTTCTTTTCCTCGAAGAGAAAATTCAAGAAAATATTAATTATATCTCCTCAATATTTTCAGAGATTTTTCCTCAGTCACAGGGTTTTTATTCTGTAAAATCAAATTATCTTCAAAAAACAGCTGAAATTGTGAAAGAAGAGCAGTTTGGTGCTGAAATTGTCTCATTAACTGAACTTCAGATGCTGAAAAGAATTGGATTTGACCATACAAAGATCATTGTTGGTGGTCCTTATCTCCCTGATAAATTCTTAATGCAAATTGTTCAAATGCAAATTCCTTATATAGTTATATATGATTTAATTGATATATCCCGCATTTCTCAAACAATTACTAAAATTTTTGGAACAAATTCCAACTATTGCCCAAAAATACTCCTTAAATTTCAGACAAAAAAATACACCAGCCGTCATGGGCTACATAATAATAAAGAAACATATAAATCAATAAGTGAAATATTTAAAAAAAAAACAAATCTTGAATATGCAGGAGTTTTATCTCATTTTGGAACACGATTAAAAACATGGCTTCAATATGAAGAGAATATGAAAAATTTAATTGAAATTGTTCAAAAAATAAAAAAAATATCAGGATTGTATTCAAAAATTCTAGATATTGGGGGAGGATTTTCCAATGCAGATTCTTTGAAAGAAAAAGAATTTCGAACATATTTACTTGGATGTAAAAATATGCTTTACCAAGCAGGATTTCAAAATTCCATTATATTTTATGAACCTGGAAGATTTATTGTTGAAGACACAGGATTTTGTATAGCTGAAGTTATACGGGTTGATCCCATCCATAAGGTTGTCTTTCTTAATATTGGTAATAATTATATTCCTAAATTTATGAAATCATCCTTAAGATTTTATAATGCAACCAGAATCACAGAAGCACCAAATACACCTTTTGATTTTATGGGAAATATTCCATCAGATCAAGATATTTTAATTAAAAATTATAATTTCACAAAATCGGTATCTCGTGGTGATATTATAGTTATCGCTAATGTGGGGGCGTATGCGTTAACATGGTCAACGCGCTTTCCTTATTCTCTTCCAAATATTCTATTTCTAAGTAAAACAAAAATCAATAAATACAAAACGGGATCAAACTCTTTTATATTTCCTAATTCTTAATTATTCTCATATATATATGTAGATATTATCACATCTAAAAACTCGAGATAGCTTTTTTTTTCCTATACGTCAAGTGAAGGATCGGATCGCATGAAACATCATCTAACTACCTCCCCAATAAATATAAATGCTAAAAAGACGGATGTTTTTAAAACAGAAATTGGTCAAGCTAACATCCTTATTCTAGGATGTGGTGGAGCCGGCAATAATACAGTGGATCGCTTAATGAAAATTGGAATTCGAGGAGCTAGATGCGTAGCAATTAATACTGATAGACAACATTTAGAAGCAGTCCATGCTCATTTCAAATTGTTAATTGGAAGCAATTTAACTCGTGGTTTGGGGGCAGGAGGACAACCAGAAATTGGTAAGAAAGCTGCAGAAGAATCCCGTTTAGAATTAGAAAAAATTTTGCAAGAAGGAGATTTAGTTTTCATCACTTGCGGAATGGGAGGGGGGACAGGAACAGGAAGTGCACCGATCATTGCTCAAATTGCAAAAAATCAAGGTGCAATTGTTGTGGCAGTAATTACCATGCCTTTTCAAGCAGAGATGAAACGTGTTTCTAGAGCAAAAGAAGGAGTTAATGCACTAAAAAATTATGTCGATACATTGGTTTTAATAGACAATAATCGTTTGTTAGAAATTGCTGCAGATTTACCAATAGCTGAAGCTTTTAGTTTAGCAGATGAAGTTTTGGCGACAATGGTTAAAGGAATTACTGAAACTATTTCTCTACCATCCCTTATTAATTTAGATTATGCTGATATTCGAACAATTTTAAGTTCTGCAGGAATGGCTATTGTTGGTATTGGTGAGGGTGATGATCCAAGGCATCGTGTCGAGGAAGCTATTGAAGATGCCCTTAATTCCCCTCTACTTGATTTTGATATATCAGGTGCGAAAGGTGCACTTATTCATGTCTCTGGAGGAAATGATCTCACATTAATTGAAACAACACGTGTAGCTGAATTAATAACTGAACGAATGGATCAAAATGCCCAAGTGATTTGGGGGGCTCGTGTTGATCCAAATTTAACAGGAATAATTAGAGTTATGTTATTAATTACAGGTGTAAAATCTCCTCAAATGTTAGGAAACTCAAATTATACATTTATCAAACCTGAATTCACACAACAGTTTAATCCACAACGACCTTCTTTAGCAGATGAATTCTTCAATATTAGTGAAATCCGCTCGATAAATGAAGAAAATTTAAATTTATATTAAAAATAATATCAGAAAATTAAAAATCTTGTTAAAAAGCACCTTTACTACATTGTAACTATCATTAATTATAAAGTTGGTTTCCACATTTCGGTAAATTCTTGCTGTTTTTTCTTTTGGTATTCTTCATGCAAATAATTAATTACAGTTTTATGGGGCGCACCTTGGAGGATCATATTAATTGCCTTTTTTGCAATTTTAATTGAATCAAATTCTCCGATTAATGCGAGATATTTTCCATAAATGGAAAGATTTACTTTTGAATATTTTTCTATATCTTGTCTAATTTTTCCTTGATCGCCAATTAACCGCCCTTTCATTCGACGTAATTTTCGTTCTGAATGACCTACAATCTGTTCTAAATTAATTAATTCAAAAATATTCTCAGCATCCAATAGTTTTAATGCCTTTTGAGGATTGAATCCGTAATTTATGGCATTAAGAATTGATTGTGCAGTATATACCCGAATACTTGGATCTTGAAATTCGGTATTTTCTATTGAAATTGGAAAATTCTTTTTTGCTGTGATATGGTATTCTCCTGTCTTACTGTCAATTGTAATATTAGTTCCTGTTCGGTCTTCGAGTAATTTTTTAGTTTCACCATTTTTACCGATAGCAACAGCCAATCGATCTTTAAAGAATGCCATAAAAAAAAAGAGTAATTCATAGGTTAAATCATTTATGCGAATATACGACAGATATCATTGTGAATGATATTTTTGTAATATTTTCCTGTATGTAATTTCAACTGAATCCATATCATCCTTATTAATATAATCACTGAAAAAATTATGTATGTTAATTATATCTCTTTTAAGAAACACAGGAGCATTAATATGATAAGTGGATACCGCTTGAGAAACATCAATTATTGTAGGTAAACCATTCCACATTAAAATGTTATATTCACTTAAATCTCCGTGAACTAAATGAGCATTTAGATACATTTCTTCAATATATTGAATAATTTTCTTATAGATCTCAAAAGGATTTGATAAATCTTCTACATCCTTTAATCGAGGGGCTGGAGTTCCATTAAATGCCCCAATATACTCCATTAATAAAACATTATCTACACACAATATAGGTTTAGGAACAGGAATACCATGACGTGATAATTGTTTCAAATTCTTAAATTCCTTTTTACTCCAAGTATATATGATTTTATGTGTAGAACTACCAATTTTCTTAAATCGAGGATCGCCAATAATGTAATTTTTCATCCATTTGGTGTTTTGGGGATCGATTTTATATATTTTTACTGCTATAGGTTGATCATTTTCCCCAATTGCAAAATATACATTTGCTTCCTTACCTGCAGAAATAATACCTACAAATTCTGTAATAATTCCTCTTACTTTCAATTTATTGATATTTTCTGTTGTATATTTATCAAATACGCCCCCAGTTGCCATTCGTTCTTCCTTTTTTCGCTTTTTCTTAATCCGTTGTTTATCTTTTTTTTGATCAAGCCTATCAACTAGTTTATCTTCAACCACTCTTCTTTCACATCCCTATTTTTCCATTTCCTTTTCGTTTTCAACAAGATTCCATTTTTTTTTCTGAAACTGGTTAAAATTGAGTTGTTTAACCTTTTTACCAGGTAATGAAATCAAAATTACCTTATTATGAGTAATGTTTTTTACGTGATATTTAGATCCATCAAATAATAATAAATCATTTTTACGCACTGGAATTAAGCGAAGAAGAGTGGATTGTCTATATAATCTGGTACCTGTTTCATGATCAATACCCATTAATCTTTTTGAATACTTAATTTCAAAAGAAAATTTCGCACGTAGTCTATGAACTAATGCTCTTGTCATAGCATTATTACTTATTTTAAGATCAAAACCATTTGTTGTCCATTCTACTTTGGTGATAAAAAATGATAAATTTTTCTGATGCTCATCAAATTCTATATGATGAATTTCATCCAAAATGATTTGTAACATGGGTTTATCTCTTGGATGTTGAATTCTTATTTGGATAATTGCATCAAATCTACCACCTGATTTTTGAGCACAATAAGGACATTGAATTTTTTTCATCTGTATTTCCAATTGAGTATTGTTAACTAACACATCATCTTTATTTCGACTCTCAATATGAATTATTATATTTTTTTCTTGAGAAAATGAAGTATTTTGGGGTATAAATAGAGAACAACGAATATTATACTTATCTTCTATTGGAAAAATCAAAGATTCATAGATTAAACTACTTAAAAAATCCAATTCAATTTCTCCTTCAGGAAGATAGTACCACTCAAGATATTTCTCATCCATTCGTAATGAAATAGCAGAACATATGTAACATTGGCGTAATTGAATCTTTTGGGGAAAATTTATGTTTATTTCTTCTTTTCCATAACAATTATAACAGAGAAATCCAGGATATAGATCTTCATCCTTTTCTATGTTAGCACCACATTTTGAACAAAATTTCCGTAATTTCATTTAATTTCTCTCTTCAATTCTTTTATGGAGATAAAATATTATTGTTTATTATTATATGCAAGTAGATAATTAAGTAATCAAGTTTTTTTATAAGTTAAAAAATCACTTTCAAAGCAATTGGAATCCCTTCGATTTCTAAAACACCTTCTGGATGGATTATTTTCAATTCAACCAATTTAGTTATAATATTCTCTCCAACAACATTGAAATTGGTCGATTTTTGCAATATTGCAACTACCTTGGAGATAGGAAGTAATTCCCCCTTAAAAAACCCCTCTGAAACATGATACTGAAATTTACCTTCTTTCAGTTTCTGACCCAAACATTCTTTATCACAAGCAGCAACGACAGAATCTTTACTTTGATGATGGATTTTTATATAACACTTAATCCCTTCGCCATTTTCTGTAGTACACATATTGTTATCACTCATTTTTGCTCTATTATAATTTCACTTTTATTTTGAACTCCTAAATAATCTCTCTCAATCAATAAATTGGATAAAATGATTGAAAAAATTCGAATAAAAAAAGAGAATATCCCTCAAAAGAGGTTTTAAAGTTTTATCGGGTGACGTGTTCCGCAAGCTTGACATACTAACAGATGATTTCTTCCTTCCTTCAAAATAATAGTATCTGGTTTCCCACACGTCTCACAAATAACGTAAGTTTCACAATAATTATTAATCAAACGATTAATTGTACGTAGTTTTTGCTTTCCTTTTAAAATTGCTTTATTACCTTTAATATTTCCTGCAGTACCTACTTCTTGTAAAATATATTTAATAAAGTGTTTTTCATCCCGTTTAATCGATTCAACAATATCCTTAAAATTCACAATAATTGTATTTTTCCCTTCAAACTCCAATCGGGCGATGGGAATTTTCCAACGATCCGTTTCATGAAAACCTTCGGGAATTTTTTCAAATGCTCGATCTACCAAAGCAAGGTATTCTTTCTCGTCCATTACTTTATAAAAGGTTTCTTTCCAAAAAAAATTTCGGAAAAAGAACTTTTATTTAGAAATTTATCCCAATTATTAAATCATGATTATTCTTAATAAGCAGAATAATGTCCATCACTAGTCTTATAAATACGAATATCTTGACTTAACTGATTTAAATATGTCTTAAGTGTTGGTAAATCTAATTTTAGAGTAGATTGAATCTCAGTAATTGCAACACCATCATCATTATCATTATCTCTAATATATTCGACAATTTTATCTAAAATATTTAATTTTTCAAAAGGATCATTAGAAGAAAAAGACCCAATTTCTGATGAGAACTCTTCAATTTCTTCATTTTCACTTGGACTTTTTGCTTTTTTATTTATTTGCATATCTATTTCATCTTTAATATTCATAGAATCCAAGCGAGAAGAAGTAGAATCTTGGGGAATATTTGATTCAAAATTAAAATCAGAAAAAGTAGGAGTTTCTATTTTTTCAATCTCATATTTAGGTTTTAAATTTCGTCGTGTGAGTATTTTTAGCATATGATAGGTTTCCCAATTAGGATCTGATAGCTTTCTAGCATATTCACCAACTAAAGAGATCTTATTGCGATATTGGCGCGTTTTTCCTACTACTTCAATAAGAATTCCTTTTTTAATATAACTGTAATCTTCAATTTCAATTCCAAATATAGTGATCCAGATTCTTCCAGTCCCATCATCAATTTGAAATGAGATTCGGGAATTTTGCCCAAATGAATCATCCAAAAAAGATTCTTCTTGATTCTCGTTAGTGGGATCTTTTCGATACAAAATTGTTCCACACACCCTTACTCTTTTTACACGCCCATAACGGGTGGACACCATCTTTTCTTCATCTATCCATTGCCCCTCATCCAAATCTTTGATAAATACGTGTAAAGCAGGATATTTTTGAAAGCGAGAACCACCTTCTGAAAGATTTTCAATACTCATATTTTCCACCAATATTTATGAATTTTATACCTCGATCCTTTAGCAATATCTCTAATAATAGTTAACTATCAAAGCAATTTAAAAGCAGATATTTTTAGGAAAATATTTTAATTTTCCTTAAATGGACATTTTCTTTTTTTAGTGCTTAATTTTTAAAAATATTATCTTTTCTCTTAAAATCTTGAAGTACACTTGCCACACCGCCCAATATAGAGATTTTTGCAAGTATAGTGATTCATGTGAAATACCTATAATCACAGTATCTTCTTTGAAAGAATACAAATAAATAAATGGAATAAAATAATCAATTATGGAAGAATAAGGTAAGTTTTCGATAATACTGCATGTTTTTTGTGAAGTTCTTAACAAATCTTCTCTTTGCCACCAAATAGATTTTGTATACTCTAAGAATTGATCAGGCATATGGTGTATGTTCCTACTATCTTACAGAAAAATATAGTTTTCAAATTCCTTCTGTTTCATTTTTACATGATAATTCAATTTTGATCTTTTAACAATCCTTTTATCTATTTTAAACATTCAATTTATCTGCATTTTTTGTTATTCCAAATGTTTATTTGCTCCATAATCCTTCTATCATATGAAAATGTTATCAGCTGAAATTTATCTTCATACAATTAACTGGAAGAATCGATTAAAACGCGAAATACCCTTTTTATCCAGTATTTTATCAAATCTCATAATTACTCACAATGCCCCTCGTAATATTCTCGATTTAGGTTGTGGTCCTGGGAAACACATTAATCTTCTTTCAAATAAATTCCCAAATGATTATTTTATCGGAATTGATATTTCTGAACAAATGATTACAATTGCTCAAAAAACTGTCATTTCTGACAATAAAAGAATTGAAAAGAATCATAATCGAATTAAGTTCATTCAAAAAGATTTTATGCAGAATAATAATGATTTAGAACCTAATTCGTTCAATTTTATTTATTCTCTTGGAAATTCTATGCTGTTAATTATGCAAAAACATGATCCATTTATAGTTTTTGAAAAGATATCACAACTTTTAAGTTCTCGCGGGTTCTTCTTTATTCAGATTTTAAACAACTCAAAACCCCGATCAGGTTATATTGCTTCACCTGTTTATACAGATCCATCTGGTGATAATTATTATACAATTAAGCGATTTGCACCTGATTTTTATAAAAGCAAAATGTTTGTAGATTTTGTAGAATGTCACCACTCTTATGAAAATAACAAAGTATTCACCCAAATAAAGCAATCTTCTTGGCCATTAATTACACTCCCAGATATTGAAGAAATATTCAATCAATTGAATCTTAATTTAGTGAATGTATGGGAGAATTATCTAAGAGAACCATTCTCTTTAAATTGCAGCGATGCACTGTTGTTATTAGCGAAAAAAAACAGTTAAATTGAAATTTACAAAATATGCATTAGTTTTCATAATTTTCACAAATTCTCGATGAATTTTAAAATTCGAGGATCTTTTTAATTTTTTAATTTTATTATCCAATCGTAAATTATTCTCAACATATCAATCCGTCTGTTCACTATACACATTAATTTTCTAGATAAACGATATACTTTC
>NZ_JBPLBG010000004.1:0-73094 GCF_054039255.1 Candidatus Harpocratesius sp. | reverse complement strand
ATTTTATATCCTCAATATTCATTTTTTTAAGAAGATTTCAATTATCTCTTTGATAGTTTTAAGCTTGCAGGTTAATGAAAAAATATTCAACCGTAATCAGTTATGAAGATTTCAATTATCTCTTTGATAGTTTTAAGCTTGCAGGCGAAGAAGGATGGGTAATCCCTATCCTTCATTGGATTCAATTTCAATTATCTCTTTGATAGTTTTAAGCTTGCAGGCACTTATAAAGGAATTGAATAAAATAAGAAACTTTAAAAATTTCAATTATCTCTTTGATAGTTTTAAGCTTGCAGGTGCAGTGGGGCACCGCAGCGAGCCCAGATTTGAGTGATATTTCAATTATCTCTTTGATAGTTTTAAGCTTGCAGGTTTGAGTATATTTTTATGTCCAACTAATTCACTTTCAAATTTCAATTATCTCTTTGATAGTTTTAAGCTTGCAGGGACTATATCTACACATCAATAACTAAGAGAAAAAAAATATTTCAATTATCTCTTTGATAGTTTTAAGCTTGCAGGTGAGATGACTGCGCAACATCAATCCATTCATCTGCTTGATTTCAATTATCTCTTTGATAGTTTTAAGCTTGCAGGCCGATAGTAGGATTGAAGGAATAGAAATGTTTAAGCGAATTTCAATTATCTCTTTGATAGTTTTAAGCTTGCAGGTCAGACATCCAGCAATTACCTCATCCAAAAAATTTATTATTTCAATTATCTCTTTGATAGTTTTAAGCTTGCAGGAATAAATTTTTGGAATGTTTATTCCATATATTTAATAAATTTCAATTATCTCTTTGATAGTTTTAAGCTTGCAGGCTTTTCAAAGCGCGTTTTCAAAAACGCACTCTTCAAAAATTTCAATTATCTCTTTGATAGTTTTAAGCTTGCAGGGCGACCTCATCGCAGGTCGGTGACATTATACAACTATCATTTCAATTATCTCTTTGATAGTTTTAAGCTTGCAGGTAAGAGGGAATTACAATAAAAAATATGATGAAATGGTGAATTTCAATTATCTCTTTGATAGTTTTAAGCTTGCAGGAAAAAAATTGTTCAATGTATACAACCATAGTGAATTTATATTTCAATTATCTCTTTGATAGTTTTAAGCTTGCAGGTTATATGAGACAAGCATGTCCAGTTGTAAAGGAATGTTTATTTCAATTATCTCTTTGATAGTTTTAAGCTTGCAGGTCCAAACACCGTATAATAGACGGGAAGTTGAAAAAATTAATTTCAATTATCTCTTTGATAGTTTTAAGCTTGCAGGAAAATGCGAACACTGTAAATCCGGTAATCTTCTTTTTTAATTTCAATTATCTCTTTGATAGTTTTAAGCTTGCAGGCATCTGCCTTCCCCGTCAAAAGAGTATCCACTTCCGACATTTCAATTATCTCTTTGATAGTTTTAAGCTTGCAGGTTAAATGGGACTATTTAAAATCTTTAGATTCAAGATTAATTTCAATTATCTCTTTGATAGTTTTAAGCTTGCAGGGTATAAAAAAATTATTTGATTTTTGATAGAACGTGCTTAATTTCAATTATCTCTTTGATAGTTTTAAGCTTGCAGGCTTTTACTGATTGTGGGGAAATTTAAATAATATAATCAATTTCAATTATCTCTTTGATAGTTTTAAGCTTGCAGGAGCCCTTCTGACAAGCCAAGGCTATATACACCAATATTATTTCAATTATCTCTTTGATAGTTTTAAGCTTGCAGGTAGTCCTGCGCGAACGGTTGCCTCCATATCACCTTGTGATTTCAATTATCTCTTTGATAGTTTTAAGCTTGCAGGAACGCTTGAAGCGTTTATTAAGATGATGAACGATTTATATTTCAATTATCTCTTTGATAGTTTTAAGCTTGCAGGTGGGAGGTCTAAAAATGTTAGAAGATTCACTTAAACAAATTTCAATTATCTCTTTGATAGTTTTAAGCTTGCAGGTCTCCGTAAAGATTGCTGATTCCGACTATGTAGCATATAATTTCAATTATCTCTTTGATAGTTTTAAGCTTGCAGGCCTTAATGGAAAATCAATTTCCAATATTATATGCCGTATTTCAATTATCTCTTTGATAGTTTTAAGCTTGCAGGAAATTTGTTATTTCCTAGCGTTTCTAGTGTACCCGTGGATTTCAATTATCTCTTTGATAGTTTTAAGCTTGCAGGTAAATCTTCATTATATTCTTTGCGCCAGTTTGCGCCAATTTCAATTATCTCTTTGATAGTTTTAAGCTTGCAGGACAATCTCCGCAGGGGATGAATTGACTTCGGACGATAGATTTCAATTATCTCTTTGATAGTTTTAAGCTTGCAGGAAAAGCGCGACCAGTTTTACATCTATTCAATCAAGGCATTTCAATTATCTCTTTGATAGTTTTAAGCTTGCAGGTGGGGAACATGTCGCTTGGGTAATCGATTGAAATGAAAATTTCAATTATCTCTTTGATAGTTTTAAGCTTGCAGGTAAAGCGCTTAGCGCGATAGAACGCGCTTGGCAGTCGGATTTCAATTATCTCTTTGATAGTTTTAAGCTTGCAGGTATGAGCAATCAACGGGGATTGTCGATCGACTCATGATATTTCAATTATCTCTTTGATAGTTTTAAGCTTGCAGGGTAGTAAAGTTCCAATTGATTATATGAGTGCTTTTAAAATTTCAATTATCTCTTTGATAGTTTTAAGCTTGCAGGCGAGCCGATAAAAAAAATTATGTTCCCCATCTTTCGAAATTTCAATTATCTCTTTGATAGTTTTAAGCTTGCAGGTAATGATAATATGGAATTTATAGTCGAAAGAAAAATCATTTCAATTATCTCTTTGATAGTTTTAAGCTTGCAGGGACTTCACAAACTGGATAGTATTCAGAGTACTGCGCACATTTCAATTATCTCTTTGATAGTTTTAAGCTTGCAGGGGTTATAGTGAAATACGAAACTAACGGTGGTTATGTGAATTTCAATTATCTCTTTGATAGTTTTAAGCTTGCAGGGGACGAAGACCTCATAGAAATGGCTGTCGAGGTCTTCAAATTTCAATTATCTCTTTGATAGTTTTAAGCTTGCAGGAGAACTCAAAATGGGTGAATATGTTGAAATTATGGAAATTTCAATTATCTCTTTGATAGTTTTAAGCTTGCAGGCGGTTATTGCACCATAGAGCCGAGAATCCCCCAAGCCCGATTTCAATTATCTCTTTGATAGTTTTAAGCTTGCAGGTGGACAAGGGCTGTTAATAATCAATTAAAATTAAATCAATTTCAATTATCTCTTTGATAGTTTTAAGCTTGCAGGAAATTCATCAGCAGGAACATTAATTAATTGTTCCCTAAATTTCAATTATCTCTTTGATAGTTTTAAGCTTGCAGGTGCCTTTAAAATGCTCTAAACATCAATTTCAAGCACTTAAAATTATATCACCTAATTTAATAAATATTGAATTTCCTTAAAAACTTATGCATATATAGATAATCCAATCATTATTCTTTCACATTTGCCTGGATTTCTTTATATTGTTCATTTTTATGAAAATACTTGAAGGATCATTAAGATTATAATTAAAATATAAATGAATTGAAAAACGTTCAATTATAAATTAGTAAAGTATTTTTAAAGTTGAACGAATTTAAAAATTCAATAAAATCAGGGATAATAATGAAATCAAGGAAAATCTGCAATATTTTCAATAAAATGGGGTAAAATTTATCGATAAAGTATAATCTGCAGATTATATTAATTGAACATATAAATGAAGGAGGTGTTGGAAAAATTCTAATAATTATTACAAAATTTTTAATTGTGATGAACGAAAAACAAAATAGAAATCAAAAGTTTTTTAAGTGCGAAAAAAATAGTTTAAAAAAACCAATAATGTCTTTTGTTGGTTAAAATTATTGAGTCAATTTTTCATGGAAATATAGAATATTTTTTTTCAGGAACACAGTAAAATATAACCAAGAAGATATGATATAAATAGCAAAACGAATGAAAAGCGATGTAAGAAAATCACATAACATCAAACAAAAACTAAATCAAAATCAAACAAAAACTAAATCAAAATCAAACAAAATAAAATTAAGTTCAAACAAAAATATCGATTAAAAAATTTAATAGGAAAGCCCAAATTGGGATGGAATTACACAAATTTTAGTATATAGATTACCACTTGATAAATTTAGAAATAGAAATGCATGAAATAGTGAAAAAAATAAACACGATATACAAGACAAGCAAGATATTGACGAGAAATAATATTAAGATAAATTATTCATGGAAACAGTTGCGCCCAATTAAATTTTTGTTATCAAGAGTTTTTGTGTTATTGAATGATGTTTTTACAATGTTTTTGTTTAAGAATTTGAAGATTTTTTTTAGAAAAATGATGAAATAAAAAAATAAGATAGTAAAGCAGTAAAATGAAATAACCTTGTGAAACTGCGATTTAAAATAATATTGTGAAACTACATTGTTTTGGCGCGAAATATAATGGATTTTAAGCATTTATTTAATAATCGTTCAGCCTCTCTGTTTACAAATAAAAATGCAGGTGAAATTCACTCAAAAAAAGCCTTAGTTATGGAACCTTCGAGTGAATTTTATAGTGAAAATTTTAAGTTAGATATTGATTCGATCAGTGATGATTCTAATTTCAGGATGTGGGATAATTATTACGGAATAATTGTATCAGTGGAGTATAAAATATTTTTTAGCGGTATTTTTGTTCCCCATTTGGTTGTACAGGGTTATAATGGCGAGATAACATGGATTCCCCTAATAGATTATGTAGTTTTACGGATATCTCGTGAGAAATATTGTTTAGATTGTTTTAATTTAATTTCAAAAGAAGTGTATAACAAACAAGCAGAAATAAAAGCAAAATCAGAAATAAGTACAAAAAATAGAAAAGAACTAAAAACAGAGTCAGAAATAAAAGTAAAATCAGAAATAAATACAGAAAATAGAAAAAAACTAAAAACAGAGTCAGAAATAAAAGCAAAATCAGAAATAAATACAGAAAATAGAAAAAAACTAAAAACAGAGTCAGAAATAAAAGCAAAATCAGAAATAAAAACAAATGCAGTAAAACAAGAACGAGAGCATAAAAAACATGAGAGTTTGAATGAAAGGCATGAAGCTGAGAATAATGATGAAATAACCCAAGATTTTGATAAGCATAGCGATTTAGAAAAAGACAGACACTTGAAAAAAGACAGACTTTTGAAAAAAGACAGACACTTGAAAAAAGACAGACACTTGAAAAAAAACAGGCAATTTGAAAAAGAGATAGTAAACAACAGTCTTGTAGAACCCCTAACATCAAAATCATCAAAAACCTTTACAAATCGTAAATTTCGATGGGGGACCCAAATAAATCGATTAAATATAATTAAGCATGAACTACATAAACAATATAAAACACCTGAGTATTTATGTGAAAGTTGTGCTGCATTATATGACTTAACAATTATTGGGTATTTTAAGCATCGTTATAATTACAACTGCCCTCTTTATTCATTTAGGTGTTATTTATGCGAGGGTTGTCGGCGTTGCTGGAGTTGTGAGTATATAGACAAATGTTATAGTGATAAAGGGCTTGGGATAATCTTAGACTATGATGATATTTTTGTTTTAGCGAAGTATTTTTCAAATAAGAAAGAAATTAAAAATCCTAATCAAAAAATAATGAAATGGTTTTTTTGGTATATTTTTAACAACAAGGCATTCAACAATATGATATACAACAACAAGGTTTTCAACGACAAGGAATTCAACGACAAGGAATTCAACGACAAGATATTCAACAGTGAGACTTTCAACGACAAGATATTCAACAGTGAGATTTTCAACGACAAGATATCCAACAGTGAGACTTTCAACGATAAGATATTCAGCAGCCAAATTTCAAGAATAATTATAGGGAATCAAAATGAGTGCTGGTGGGATGGAATAAAATTAGGTGGGCAATATTTAATTTATTGCCAGCCTGAGGATATGATAAACTTTGATGCATTATACGATGGAATTCTGCGAGATTTAGATATAGACATTGCAGAATTTAGCGATTTCGCGGATTTTGACAATTCTAATAATTCTAACAATCTTGATGATTCTAACAATCTTGATGATTCTAACAATCCTGATGCTGGTGATTCTGATGATGCTGGTGATTCTGATGATTCTGATGATTTCAAAGATTTTTTACATTTTATTAAAAATTTCGAGATAAATAGTGCCAATAAATGTAAAACGAGTATATTTGCGCCCCAAAATAATCAAAAATTAAAAGATGGGATGACAAGCCAAAAACAAATGGCGATAATCAATGAATTTGTAAATTATATTCGTTCTTGGTTATCAACAAGAATAAAAGAGAATTCTGAAATATTTAAAGCATTTTTGAATAATGAAAAACGTCGTTTAAACAAACAAATAGATGAAATATTGCATATATCTCACCCAAATACAAACTGGAGAATATCAATATATAGGATTCCTAGCGATGATGTGGAAAATTATCAAGATTTAAGAGATATCAGTAATTTTTCCTTAGAGACACTCTATTTGCATCAGACTACCGATATAACAAAAAGAGATGTTTATTCGAATTGTGATTACAGATCAAATTCATTATCATTTTCTGAGAGATCACTTGATAATTCATCCGAACAGCCATCTGATAAGTTCTTTGAAGGTGTATCTGAAAAGTTCTTTGAAGGTGTATCTGAAAGATCATTTGAAAAACCAACTAATATTCATACTTTGAAGAAATCAGAGCTTGAAAATACTCAGATAGGGCGCGACGACATAGATATAGGGGAAATATATAATGCATATGACGTCCAAGATAAACACAGTATGGAACATATGCAAGATAGACACAATATGGAACGTATGCAAGATAAAGATAAAAAAGATTCATTTTCAGTTGGGTTTTGGGGCTTTAGTAATCATGATATGGTTAATTTGGAATTTTATGTTGATGGATATGTCGGGTCTCGACTTTTGGCAAGATTTAAGTTGAGAACCAGGGATAATGTTAAGAAGAATAAAAAGAGCGATATAGTGGATAAAATCGATAAGAGTAATATAGTGGATAAAATCGATAAGAGCGATAAGAACGATATGGTTGGTAAGATCAATAACATCAATAAGATGAACAAGATTAAAAAAATGGATAAAATTGGTAATTCAGAAGCAAAAAAAAGAAACACTATCCATGAAGAAGGAATATTCCGCAAGAATAGTGATGAAAGCGCTTTAAAATGGTTAAATTTGAAAGATTTAATTGGGCATAAGATTTGGTTGGATACACTTTAGAGTTAGTAATGTGGCTCGACATGTATTAATTGCAATTTAACGAAAATTTGAATGATTAAAAAGCAAAATCGGATTTGAAATTAAATTGATAATAGTAGTCCAAGAACCAGGGACTCGTTTAGGAAAGACAAGCGAGCAATTGAAAATAATTCGCAGTAATGGAGAATTTAAGGTAGCTTTTCGTTTGGTTGAGTCGATTATATGCTTAACAAAGTGCTATATTAGTTATGATGTGAATATTGCGTGTGCCCGCTATGGTATTCCTGTATTTTATATGCGTAAGGGTCATCCAATAATGGCGACGCTTCCGTATGCTCATCATGGTTTTGTAATAACGAGAAAAGCTCAATTTGATTCATATTCAAATGGTAAAGGGATGCTTTTAATGACATCAATAACTTTGGGGGCGATAACTAATAAGATTCGTATGATAAAATATTTGTCTCGGAATATAAAAAGGAAAGATCTCCAGAAAGCGCAAGATTTTCAGGACAAGGCGTCCAAGATGGAATTACTAAGAAAAGAAGTAAAAAAGATCGAAATTGGGATAAAATCATGGTATTTTCCTGTAAAAACTAAACAGCAGCAACAAATAGTTATTAGTGAAAAAAATGAAATGGAGAATGTTAAGGATACAATTCCTGATGAAGGTAAAAACATTAGCATAGATCAGAGTCAAAATAGTGACACAAATCAAAAGAAAAATAATAACACAAATCAAAACATAAATAGTGGCTCAAATCAAAACACAAATAGTAACTCAAATCAGTATATAAATCAACCAAACCACCCGAACCAACAAAGCCAACCGAACCAACAAAACCAACTGAACCAAAAAAACCTAAAAAAAGGTGGCTTAAATCTTAATCCAAATCATTTGCGTGCTAAATTGATGGGATATGAAGGGAGTGTATCTCGGATCTATTTTAGTTTATTAAAAGATGTATTTCCATCAAGTTTGAATTTTACCAAGCGAGTTCGGCGCCCCCCGAGAGATCCAATAAATGCATCAATCAGTTTCGGCAATCATTTGCTTGCGAATGAAATAATGGTTGCGATTGTAGTTGCAGGATTGGAGCCTTTTGCAGGATTCATGCATTCAGATAGATCCGGTCGTCCTTCTTTAGTGTTTGATTTGATGGAGGAATTTCGTCAACCATTAGTTGATCGGTTGATTTTACGACTGTTTCGCAAGCGAATATTGCAAAATAAGCATTTTACAGATGAGGGTGATGAATTTGGGATGCGTTTTAAGAAATCTGGAATGGAAATCTTTCTTCGAGAGTTTTATTATTTGGTGCGAAAGCAGGGTGAATATATTAAGGGTACATTTATGACTTATCAAAATTTGATGTTAAATCAAGCTCGGCTGATGGTTCGTTATTTTTTGGGCAAGGTGAAATCGTATAAGCCATTTTTAATGAAGTGGTGATACTATTTTGGATGATTTTTATTTTATTCAATTTGAATAGTATAGATAATTGAACAGATATTTGTAAAGATGATTGTATAGAGATTTGTAAAGAGAATTGTAAAGTTATTAAGAATATTTAATTCGTGGAGAAGTGAAAGAGGGCTATTGATGAAAAGAAAATTCATGAGAAAAAGAAAAAGGCTATTGATGAAAAGAAAATACATGACAAAAAGAGAGAAAAGATGAAAAAAAAGACAAAATAAAGAAAAGAAAAAAAATAAAGAAAAGAAATCAATGAGGATAGATAAAACCAATAAAAGAAATATGCAATAAGAAATAATTTGAAGAAAAACTTAGGAAAAAAAGAATGAGAAACGAGAAAATGCAAAAAATCAAGGGAATAATGAAAAAAGAGACATAAAAATGGAAAAAGAGACATAAAAATGGAAAAATAATCAATAGAATTTAGAATTTAACCAAAAAATACAAGAAACAGTATAATAAAATAAGAAATAAGAAAAAGTTTAGATAGAAAGAATCTGCGAAAAATTGCGAAGAATTGCAAAAAATTGGGAAAAATTGGGAAAAATTGCAAAAAATTGCAAAAAATTGCAGAAAATTGTAAAAATATAAGAAGATCAAAATAATAATGGGGTAAATTATGAATTATTTGGTTACTTTTGATATTCCTGTTGAAAATACTCGATTGAGGACAAAATTGGGAGATAAATGCATGGATTACGGTCTTTTTCGTATTCAACTATCAGTATTTTGGGGGAGTTTGGAGAAAGCTGATTTAAACGATTTGATGTTTGAATGCGAGGAATTAATCGATAATTCTCCTGCTGATGTTAGATTTTTCGCAGTTTGTGATCAGTGTTTAGAGAAGTCCTACGTAATTTCAAATAATTCTCAAATTCGAACATTACATGCAAAAAAATTGAGCGATAACATAAAATTGACTACGATTTCACATATTGATGTGGGTTGGGTGGAGAAAGACAAAGATTCAGATAAAACTAGCAAATCTAAAACATCTAAAAAATCAAAGAATTCTAAAAAATCTAAAACATCTGAAATATCTAAAACATCTGAAACATCTGAAAGATCTAATAAGTCTACAATACCTGAAAAAAATCAAGAATATAATAAAGATAGAAGGGATAGAAGAGATATAATAGACAAAAAAGATAAAGAAGGGACAGAAGACAATGAAGAGACAGAAGATAAAGGAAGCAAGAAAAAGCCCTCGATGAAACCAAATGAGATAAAAGAATTGGAAAATGAAGTGGAACAAAATGCGAATGATTTATTTGATTTATCTGATGACAAGGTCTGGAAAGAATTTCAAAGAGAGTTTTTAGAACCTTCAGAAATAGATAATGATGATTTGAATCGAGATGAAATTTCTGGAGGCCCAGCAAAAGAAAAAGCACAAGAAATAGGAAAAGAAGAAGGAATTAAACAAGAAATAGGAAAAGAAGAAGGAATTAAACAAGAAATAGGAAAAGAAGAAGAAAATAAGCAAGAAATCAAGAAAAAAAAAGAAAATAAGCAAGAAATCAAGAAAGAAAAAGGAATTAAGCAAGAAATAGGAAAAGAAAAAGAAAATAAGCAAGAAATCAAGAAAGAAGAAGGAATTAAGCAAGAAATAGGAAAAGAAAAAGAAAATAAGCAAGAAATCAAGAAAGAAGAAGGAATTAAACAAAAAATAGGAAAAGAAGAAGGAATTAAACAAGAAATAGGAAAAGAAAAAGAAAATAAGCAAGAAATCAAGAAAGAAGAAGGAATTAAACAAGAAATAGAAAAAGAAGAAGGGATTAAACAAGAAATAGGAAAAGAAAAAGGAATTAAGCAAGAAATCAGAAAAGAAGAAGTGAAAATGAGAGGGAAAATGCAAGAAAAACTAAACCAAAAAATGGCTCAAGATTCAGTGAACAATGCCATCGGTTATTTTTTTCGAGAAATCCTTCAAGATATAATAGAAAATTACATTTCTGATGAAAAAAAATACGATAACGTTTACAACGAGGCAACGATTGTTTCAAATTCTAAAGAACAAATAACTCAAAATCAAGTTAAGTTTAAAGAATCAACCGATTTATTAAGCACCGCAGGGGCAAAACAATTAGAAGATTCGGATAATTTTGAAAATGAAAAGGGAGAGAGTATAAAAAGGGAGATTGGGAGAAATAAAGAAAAACGAATAAAGAATGAAAGTGAAAGTGAAAGTAAAAGAGAAAGAGGAAGAGGAAGAGAAAGTGAAAAGAAAAATCCTATCCAAGAAGATAAAAGCAAAGGAAATTTATGGGATATTTACTTAGAAGGCCCTGATTTGGGGAAGATTCTAAGTATAGGAGATGATCTACAACGTAATGAATCTGTTCCATTTTTTATGACGAAAGAACTAATGAATTGGCTTTTAACAGGAGAAGGTAATGAATTAATGGAAGATTCAGAATCAATTTCCATGATTGAGAAAGAATTTATTAATAAAGTTTTGTCTGAATCAGAGAAAATTATGCCAGAATCAGAGAAAATTATGTCAGAATCAGAGAAAATTATGCCAAAATCAGAGAATATTATATCAGAACAAGAGAGAATTACATCAGAACAAGAGAAAATTACATCAGAACAAGAGAAAATTACACCAGAACAAGACAAAAATAAAGCAAAATCAGAAAAATATGAATATAAAAAGATGAATGAAAGATTGCCAGAAGATACAACCAATATTAATAAATCAGATTCCATGAATGTTGAGGAAACATTTGTCACGCTAAAAGATATTATGAAAAACATTTCATTAATTGAGAAAAAGACAGGATTAAAGTCAAAATATCATGGATTCGTCGACATTGATGTACTTCTTGTTTAGGCTCAAAAATTTTAGAAAATATGTTAATTATAATAAGTAAATTAAAAGAAGCATTTGAACTGAATCGATTTGGGGAAAAAAATGGATATAAACATGCAAAAATGGTATGGGATAGAAAAGTGTGGGATAGAAAAGTGTGGGATAGAAAAGTATGGGATAGAAAAGTATGGGATAGAAAAAAGCAAGATAGAAAAAAGCAGCATTGAAAAAAGCGGGATAGAAAAAAATGAGAAAGTAAAATGGATTTTTTCAGCTGAAGAACTCAGACAGTATATATACTGTGCTCGAATTCCATTTCTTCGACATGTGCGAAAAATCAGAGCAAATACCACAGCTTCAATGCGCCGAGGGACGAAATTTCATCAAGAAATAGTAAGAAAGCGTAAAAATTTACAAAATTGGCTCCAGATTAAAGAAAAGCATAATCCGATTGATTATTCTCCTAAGTATTATTTTAATCTTTATTTTGAATCTGCGACTCTCCATTTATTAGCATATCTTGATCTTGCTGAGACAAATCCGACAACAGATGAAATATTTCCTGTAGAAATAAAGACTACCTCGAATTTTCCTGTAAAACGGGATACAGTAATTGATCATCATCTTATTCAATTAACTGTTCAAAGTTTATTGATAGAAGAGTATTTTAAAACTTTTGTTTCAAGAGCAAAAATAATCTATATCGGCAAAGAACAGAATAAATTTCAATCTTTTTGGCAGGAAATAAGCATAGATATGAAGAAAGTAGTATTAAAGACTGTATCGAGAATGCATAACGAATTTATTTCTGAAGATTTGCCCAAACCAACAAGAATTAAGGAACGTTGTAAAGTTTGTGAA
Source organism: Candidatus Harpocratesius sp. (assembly GCF_054039255.1). Lineage (NCBI taxonomy): Archaea > Promethearchaeati > Promethearchaeota > Promethearchaeia > Promethearchaeales > Promethearchaeaceae > Candidatus Harpocratesius > Candidatus Harpocratesius sp. Next base: position 60,638 of record NZ_JBPLBG010000004.1, on the reverse strand, counting down.
TATTATGCATTTTGTCGAAAAACTTAGATTTGCATTAATTCTCTAAATGAATTATTATTTCAGATTTAAAAATTAAGCGAACTATGGAATAACTGCTTGTGTAATATAAAAATGGCACAAAAGAGATATGAAATAAATCTGAAAAATAAAAATGAATAATACATGAGATAAAAATGAGAAAAATATGAAAGAAAAACGAAAATAAGATGAAAGTTAACGAAAAAAATTAGAAAAAAAGGAAAAATAGATGAAAGTCAAACGAAAAATGTTGAAAGAAAAACGAAAAATAGATGAAAATTAAACGAAAAATGTTGGAAGAAAAAGGAAAAATAAATGAAAATCAAACGAAAAATGTTGGAAGAAAAAGGAAAAATAGATGAAAGATAAATGAAAGATAAACGACAAAAAGAGCAAGGGGTAAATGGATGCAAAATAGAGCAGTAAGAATATTTAATCTAATTTAAGTAATCAAAAAAATGAAAAACAACATAGAATTTAGTTGAAAAATATAAATTATAATATCTGGAATAAAAAGCGAATATATCATGGTTTCTGATAACAATTTTCAATCTATAGATGAAAAATTCAATAATTGTGAAGATAGGGCATCTCATATAATATTTCTGGGATCTCCTGAAAAGAAATTATTATTATTTAGTAAAATGCAACCTTCTTTTGGAATTCGTGTGGATTGGACAGCAAAAATATATGATATACAATTTGATGAAAAAACAAGTCAATCTGATCAAGTAAACTGCATGAAGACGAATATTAAGAGCCAGACTTATTCATCCCAAGCACTAGTTGAAAAATATATAAAGGCTTTTCATTCAAAATGGCAAAAACTTTATCCAAATGATAAGTACAGCATTTTTTCTAATTTTTCAGAAAGTGCATTAGATAAAAATGTGAAGAGGAATAATCAGAAAAAAAGTCAAAAAAGAGACCAAAAAAGACCACTGAAATGGATTGAATTAAGCACTAAACTGATGCAAACATTTTCTCCAGAAATTTTTGGTTTTGATTTTATTTCTCATGGTCATGCAGATCATTCTTCATTAACCAGATTTTTACCAGAAACGATAATTTTCAATCCAGAAAATAGCAATGATGAAAAAATTAGATTTTATCCGCTTCCAATTTTGAGTACAATGCAAAATTTGCAGATATTAGAGAATCGATTTGGCTGTAAACTAATTTCATTTATAGAATGGTATAAAAAAAGGGAGAAGGATTTTTTTAAGAAAGGAAAAAAAGGGAAAAATGAAAAGGACAATTTCTTTTCAAACAATTTTACATTAAAAGAAAAACAACAGATTACGGATTATTTTAACAAACTTAGAAAGGAATATACGATTTTCTTTAAAGAAGCAATGAATAAATTTAAGCAAATTCACCATGATGAATTAGCAAGGAATAGTATAGAAAAAGATGATTCTGAAAGTATAACAGAAAATAATTCTGAATTCCAGGATGAAAATCAGAAAGAGCTTCAGAAAGAGAGTCAAAACGAGCTTCAGAAAGAGCGTCAAAACGAGCTTCAGAAAGAGCGTCAAAAAGAACACGATAAAGATAATTTATTCAGATATCCTAATGGCGACAATAGATGGCTTTTTATCCCCGATAAGATGGAAAAATGGCTTGAAAAGGAGAATTATTTCTACCCAATCATGATTGAAGATTATGTAATTTGGTTAATACCCACAGGGCATGTAATTGGTTCTGCAGGTCTATGTATTAGGCGCAAAGATAAAATTATTCAAGACTTGGAGATGATTAAGAAAACGGAGATAAAAGATGGATTTTTTCAAATTAACTGTGATTTTTCATATTTATGCGAATTTGTTCCATATTTTAGAGGGCACTGCTTTATACCACCACCGATTACAACAAAACACATGATTATTGATGCACTATATGGAGATCCTTTTCTAATTAGCAATTATTTTGATTCAGAATTGATTCGGTTAAAGATTTGGCTTAAATCAATTTTGATGGAAAATAAAAACAAAGAGAGTGAAAAAATTGTCTTTTTTTGCAGAGAGCTAGGTAAACCGCAATTGTTGATTCAGGCAATATGGGATGTTGTTCAAAGCATGCATCAGAATTATCTTTTAAATGGAAAAAGATCAGCAGATTCAATGCAACTCTCAATCGATAGTTCAGAAAATGATATTATTGTAAATAATAAATCTATGATTAAAGAACAGATGAACGATTATTTGATAAAAGATGATATTACAAAAGATGATGACATAGCGAAAGGTGACAATTTAACAAAGGATAAAGATGTAGCAAATAGTGACAATTTAACAAAGGATAATGATGTAGCAAATGGTGACAATCTAACAAAGGATGATGACATAGCGAAAAGTAACGACATAGCAAAGAATGATGATACAACTAATGGTGACAATGTAACAATGGATAATGACATAACTAATGAAACTCCGACAAATGAAAACTTGATGAATAATAAAAAGATAAAAAAGAACAGAATGAAAGAAGAGCACGAATTATTTGTTTGGAAAGATTACACACTACCTTTGATTATGCCAAGTTCATTTTTTAATCTATTTAAAGTAATTTTTCCATCAGATATATTTCAGTCTCTACAAAAGTTGGAGTTAATCTATTCAAAAACGTCTGCAAATAAAGAAAAAGTAAAAGAGAAAGGTCCTTTTGTCATGCTAGAATTACCTAACCAGCGGTATTTGAGGACATTTCACTCATTTCAGCAGACTTATATGCCAAAAATCGCAGAAATATCAGGTTGGTGTGCACAATTGAAATATAGGGATGATCATCCTTCAGACAAATTCTTTGAAATATCAGATCATGCAAATATTGTAGAAATGATACAATGGATAAAGCAAAATAAGATAAAAAAGGTGTGGATAACAAATACTATATCAAATTTACCTTTGAAATATTTACGGGAACATGATATTGAGTGTGGTTTATTATCAAGCACTATATTAAAATTATAAAATCTGAATATAAAGGGTATCTTATTTTTTCCATATTAAATACTCAATTACAATGATTCAAATTCTATTTATCATAATTTTCTCTTTTTAAATAATTCAGATCTAGTTATAAATATTAAAAAAGACCTGCAATCTCTTCTCCCAATGCATCAATTTTCTAACATTCTTCGCCACTGAGTATATTTACTTGCAAATTAATTCTATAATGATGATGTCATTCAATTTGCAGCTGATTTGTAATTGATTTGCAGCTGATTTGTAGTTGATTTGCAACAGATTTGTTGTTGATTTGCAGCTGATTTGTTGTTGATTTGCAGCTGATTTGTAGTTGATATGCAGCTGATTCGTAGTTGAATTTATTCTTAATAAAGTCTCAATTTAAATGCTAATATATCCAAAAAAGCCTCAATAGAAATACGAATATATCCTAAAAAGTCTCAATCATAATGCGAATTTATTCAATAAAGTCTCAATTCAAATACGACATTCTTTTATTTGTTAAAATGCTAATATAATCAATGAATATTCCGAAAGAAAATCTTCGAAAGATTGTAGAAGAGCAATATACCATGATTATCCATAAGCCCGTTGGGATTCCGCGTGAAGAATTATCAGCAATTAAAGAAAAAAAGAAATTATCACATGTAATTGTCATAACAGGGCTCCGTAGGTGTGGAAAATCTACTTTCTTACGGCAAATCATGCATTTTTATTATCAGGATCAGAATTTTTACTATCTTAATTTTGATGATGAACGATTGGCAGGTTGTAGATCTGAAGATTTTGATATGATTTATGAGGTTTTACTTGAACAATTCGGAGATCATCAAGTGTTTTTCTTTGATGAGATACAAAACGTGCCTAAATTTGAACGGTTTATTCGTCGGTTGCACGATTTAGGAAATAAAATTTATATCACTGGTTCAAACGCTACACTTCTTAGCAGCGAAATTTCCAGTAAATTAACGGGCCGTCATTTAGATATTGAGCTTTTTCCTTTTTCTTTTCGCGAATATCTCAAAATGAAGAATGTAGAAATTAATAATTCTTTACTTTATACAACGAGAGGGAGGGGAAAGGCCATTAAATTATTTGATGAGTATTTGCATAGAGGAGGAATGCCTGAATTTCTAACAACAAATAACTACGAGATATTACAGCGGTTGTATGATGACATTCTTATCAAAGATATTGCTGTGCGCTTTAAAATTCAACATGTCCGTGAGCTCAGCGAAATTGTCAAGTATCTATTTTCTAACATTGGGCAAAAAACAAATTACTCTAGATTAAGTAAATTTGTTAATGTCAGAAGTCCTAACACAGTAAAAAATTACCTATACTATCTTCAACTCACTTATTTAGGTTTTTTAATTCCCAAATTGGATTATAGTGTCAAAAAACAAATTGTTTCAAGCCAGAAATTTTATGCAATAGATTTAGGTATAGTAGAAAATATTTCTGCAAAATTATCTAAAGATCTTGGTTGGGCATTGGAGAATTTAGTATTTCTTTCTTTACGAAAAAGAAATCCTTTATCTAATATTTTTTATCATGATAATGGTTCAGAATGTGATTTTGTGATTCAAAATGAGTTGAAAGTTCAAGAGGCGATTCAAGTTACATATTATTTAGATGAACATAACAGGAAGAGAGAAATTCAAGGGCTTTTAAAGATCATGAAAGATTTTAAACTGAAATCCGGCTTAATTCTTACCTATGAGCAAGAAGAAGAAGTTAACACCCCAATTGGAGTTATTTACATTAGTCCTGTTTGGAAATGGTTATTAAGTTTATAATGATCTTCTATATTACAAATCATATTCCCGCTTTGGCATTATTATTTAAGATTTTTTGAAGTTTTCCATCAAACCCCTCTTCGAAAAAAACTTGATTATGTAAAATATTGTATCGAATCGAATGATTTTTTAAGAATTCTCGATATTCAGGATATTTTTCTCGATATTCTTTATAATAATCATTTGAAATAATATAACCATTGTTCGCTTTGGCAAAACTAAGTATAAACCAATCATCATCTTTTCCTTTAGGCGCCTGATTTACATTTGAATGTTTTAATAAAGAGTTGTAAGTACCGACTTCAATTTCGGCAATATGATGTCGAATTCCTGCTCCAAATAAAATGAAAATTCTATCTTCAGGAATACCTTTTTTAATTAATTCTTGTTTGCATTTTAGAACGTCTGAGATTCTTGCGTATTTTGAATTAGAGTTATTACGGGAAATGTTAGATCCGTCAAGAATAAATGAATAATCCATGTTTTGTGATGAATTTTGAGATTGTGTGAAAGAGGAGGCGAAAGATAAAGTGTGGGATGAACTGCTAGATGAAATGTGTGATGAAGTGTGTGATGAAGTGCGAGATGATGAGGGAGGTGAATAGTTTATTATTTTTTGAGGTATTAAATTGGTTTTATTAAGAGCAAGATCTAGTGTTTTTTCATAAGGATAATTGATTTCTTGATAATATCCAGAAAGATCAACTTGATTATAGAAATCACGGATAATTTCAAAATTATTTTCAAGTATTGTCAATTTTTCAGATGGCCCATTTTTCTTTTCCAAATCAATCGTAGCTTGAAGAGTAGAGTAAATACTTGATAAATCTTCTTTTAGTGGAAGAATATTAATAAATTTTATAATACTTCCATCATCAATTTTCTTTCGCTGAAATTCATATAAATTCATACTGTGTTCATGATCTAATAAAGCATAAGATTCGTCCAAGATTACAATGTTATATCTTGCTACATTGGAAGCAATTGAAATGATTGCTCGACAATAAGCATATGTTTTTTCACCGCTTGAGAAATCATCAAGATCTCTTCGTTCTTCAAATCCTTCATGAGTTTCAAATATAATAGTTTTCTCAGCAATATCAAATCTTTTAATTTTTCGATATTCTTTAAAAACATAGTCAAAAAATTCCTTTTTTCCATAAATATTACGAAAGATCTCATCAAATTGAGAAGTAATTAATGAGAGATTCTTTGAATTCTTTGGTTTTGAACCCTTAATAATGCGTGAAATATCATCTTGAAGACTTTTCAATCTTTTATATAATTCTTCTGTGTTTTTTTGATATTTAGAGAATTTTGATTTAAAACTATTAATAAAATTGAGGAATTCGCCCTTCTTTTTATATCCAAATTTTTCAGATGTAGTCTGAACTTTATTATTTAGCAAACTAATTTTTTCTTTAATTTCTTGAATTTTCTGCTTTTCATCTTCCATTTTTTTCTTATGGATGATAAATTTATCTGATTCTTTTTTTTTACTCATACGGGTATTTTGAATTATTTTTTCACAGATATCCAGTGAATCTATTTCAGATTTTATTTCCTTTTTCTTTAATTCGCTTTTTATACTAATTTCTGTTGGAAATTTTTCGAGTTTTTGTTTTATTTCTTTAAGTTTTTGAATTTCTCCAATTAGTTCTTGTTGCTGAGATTCTAATTCTTTGATACGAGTATGAACTTCCTTTTCTTTAAATTGAAGTCTATTGAATTGTTCCTCCAGGTCTAAATAATCATCAATATTTTTATGAACTCCTTTTTGTTTTAATTTTACAGATTTGATTTCATTCGATATTTTTGAATATTCAGTTAATTTTTCGAGTATATCTTTTTTTGTTCTGATATCATTATTTAGCGATACTATTTGTTCCTGGTATTTTTTAAGAGCAGGTTCTTCTTTAAAGGTCAAGTTAGCGGAATTTACAATGCAGTATAAATCATAAAATGAAAATTGTATTGAATTATCAGGTTGATTAGCATTAGAAAAAGAGAATATTTTTTCATCTTTCATTTCAGTTGTACTAGCTTGGCTACAAATATCTCGCATTTTAGTAATATAAGATTTCATTTGTAATATTCGAGAATTTTCTGAATTCAGTTTTTCAATTTTCTTTTTAGTTGTATTAATTTCAATTTGTAAATCTCGGATATTTTTTGATGTCTGATTTTTAATAATATTAATTTGATCTATTGTGATATTATACTTTAAAGCAAGTATTTCTATGATTTTATTTTGTTTATTTTGTAATTTTTGGATTTTTGTAAGAATATTTTTTTCATTTTTATCTAATTTCTTTTCAAACTCTTGTATTTTCGATTTAATTGCATTTTGTTCACTGTAATCTTTATTTATTTTTTCTTGGATTGATTTTGATTGCTGAATTTTTACATTCAGTGTTTTTTCTATTCTTTCAGGATTATTTTTTAATAAAAATTCTAATTTTTCAAGTAGATTCAATTGTTCTTCTTGAAATTTTATTTTACTTTCACGTGTTTTTATAATTGTCTTAAGATTATCATGTGAATCTAAATGTTCGTTAAATTCTTGTTGTAATTTAAGATATTCTTCGAGGTCTGGTTGATTTGTATTATTTTTAAACCAAATCTCAAAATTTTTCAAGAATTCTAATTTTTTTTCTAATTTTTGAAGTTTTTCATCGATTTTACTTTTAAAAATATCTTGAAAAAACAAGATTTGTTGCTGTAAACTTTCATTTCCCCGAATTGTTCTTAAATATATCATTTTTTTTAAATCTTGAAATGAGATCTCTTCATTATTTTTGTAAAACTTACCTAAAGTAAGCGGGTTAGCTCGATTATACTTTCGATCATATTTCCAGAGATATGGTTGTAAATGAACTTTAAAAATTAGTGATTTTGAAACATGGAACTGAATTTTACATTCTTGAATGATTTGGGATAATTTTAAAAATTGTTCTTCATTTTTAAATGTATATTCTCCTGCGGCAATTTCCATTAAAGTAGATGCCATAGATTTTCCTACACCGTTTTTTCCATGAATTGTTATTATGTTTTCAGGAGAAATCTTAGGGATCGTAGATTTCCCTTTAGTATCTATTTCAATCCCAATCATTTCTGTCATATTCAATCCTCCAATTCTTTCAAGTATTTCATAAATTCTTCATTTGAGGTATTTGAAAAACCATTAAAATCAATAATTGAATCCATAAATTCTTGATAAATTTCCTTTAATTCAAATTTCTTCATTGCGTTTTGAATAAATTGATCAGTAATATCTTCATAATCCAATTTAATCTCACTTTCTTTTATATTTCTAAATCACAATGGTTATTTATAATAATATTTAATCAATTTCGTTTAAAATATATACGTATAAAAAATCAAGATTAATAATTCTACTATTCGGCAATATATTCTTCTGCTTTGAGCGGTAACAATCGATCTTTCTCAATAATGCCTATCTCCCTTGCTTTATGATTGATCATCCATAGTTCTGAATATACTGAAGGTTTCTTTTCCTTTTCATGATATAGAGTTTTTGAAAATGTATCAGGTAAACGAAATTTTCCTTGATTAATATCATCAATTACACCAAAAACAAAATTAGCAGAGATAATTGCGCGTTTTGAACCAAATTTAATCAATTTAAACATATTTTGGTGTTGATATTGATCACATTTATATTTAAAATGAAAAATATGGTTTTCTTCGATAAACATAGGCATACCGCAATACATACATCTTTTTAAATAACCTTTAGGTCGCAAATAACGAATTTCATCAAGTAAGAAATACTTAAATTTTGTATATCCATATCGTAAAGGAAATCCTGATTTACATCGAAATTTTACAATTTCTGGCCTTTCTTTTTCTATTTGTGTAAGATAAGTACTTATTCTATGAATTGATACATCTTCTAAACAAATATTTCCTTTCTCATAAAAAAAATCTGATCGAATATAATCATAAATCTCATATGATGAACAAGGTGAGAATTCTTTCAGAATCGAGAGCAATAAATCTTTCATTATCTCTTCCCTAATTACCAATAAACTCATACCTATATAAATTAGACTTAAGTTCAAATGAGTCTAATCTACACATAACAATGATGTATTCACAAATAAATTGACAGAAACCTTTTTGAATTGACTATTCTTAGTATTAATGAGAACCAAATGGCGATGCTCACACAGTTTATCTTTACTCTTTATCCCCACGAATCGACAGGTCCCTACTTTCTTCAACCATATGCTTATATTTTCCGAGGCATTTTCATGAATTGGCTTAAAGCCTTTAATTCTACTGTTGGTGATGATCTCCACAAAAAGCAACCTAAAGATTCAAATCTCTTTATGCTTGAATATGCTCTTCAACAAGAACTTCACTATGCATTTAGTTCAAATCAAAATCCTACTACGAATTCTTCACGAACCCATCAAAGAAATCGATCTCATTCTCGTCGTTCCATGGTTAATAAAATTATATATAAAATATCTTCATTAGATGATTCTATTTCTCAAGCGCTTCTAAATTTTCTGCTACAACAACGAGACACTACCATTCAGTATGCAATGCAAAAGGCAATAATTGCTCAAGTTGAAATTAGACAGAAAAGCCTTATCGATTTAATAAAAACAGAAAATAGACCAAAATCTTTGAAAATTAGATTTCTTACACCTACTGCTTTCAGTATCCGTGGAAAAAAGACCATGATGCGTTTACCCCTTCCCGAATATTTATTTCCGAATTTAGCAAAGTTATGGGATAGTATTTTCGAAGAGACAGATTATCAAATTCCAGATTCATTTTTTGAATGGGTAAATCAACATGTTTCAATCTCGTCATTTCAATTAAAGACTCACGCTTGGGATATGGGTAAAGACATTAAATTCACTGGCGCTTCTGGCTGGATAAAATATATTAATGACGATTCGGATAATCCATTAAGTGTATGGCTAGATGTTTTAACCAGGTTCGGAGAAGATATGAATACAGGAAATGGCAGGACTGCAGGATTCGGACAATTCAAAGTAATTAATAGTTCTAACTGAATCAGTTGAATCATTCTTTGGGTAATTAGATCAAAAAAGTATTTGGTAATGCGCAGTATTTTGTATAGAATTTTAAATACTTTATATGCCTTTTTTTGATTAATTTTGAACTTTCAGGTTATTGTAATAATTGGCAGTAAGAATTCTGTGTTAAGTTGCTAAGTCTATAGAATTCATGTCTATCTCTAGAAAGTGTGGAACTAGATGTAGGAATGGCAAGGCACTTTTACAAAAAATATAAAAGAGGAACAAAAGAATAGAAAAAACTAATTTACACACAAATATTCAAATCATTTTTTTCTTCAATTCATTTTTTTTTCTTCATTTCATTAAGAGCAAATTGAGCAACTTGGCGATAATACTGTAGAAATTTAATCATATTCATGGGTACTCCTGGAATATCAAGCGGATAAGCCAAAACTTCTTTCCATCTATTTTCCAAGTAGAGCATTCGCATTTCAGATTCGACTAGATTGGGGCATGAAGGGTCTAATTTTTTGATAGTAGAAAGAATTTGCTTAGCTTCAACTATTTTTCGTTGTAATGAAAGGTTAATAAATGAAGAAACTAATAATTTAGCCTTAAATTTTGGTGGAATGTTCTTATTTTTTTTAAGGATATCTTGAATTTTTTTGTTAAACTCTTCGGCTAGTCCATAAAAACCTAATTTATCAGCCAGAATAGCGCCATTATTTAACATTCCCAATTCTTGCATGTTAGATTGAAGAAGTTTTTCCAAACACACTAAGAGTTCATACTGATTTTGTGCAGTGTAAAAAAAACTAGCTAATAAATTCCAATAAATCTGAGGAAGATCTAGTTTTTTCAAATTTTTGGCTTGAAAATCTTTGGAATTTGGAATAAATGCAAAAAGGGGTTCATTATAAATTGGGATAGATTTTATTATTTCAATCCCTTCTGGGACAGCTCCCTGTTGAATAGCAAAAAGCGCATTTTTTGAGGCAAATTCATAATTGTTTTCCTGAAGATATATTTTTGCTAAATAAATAAACGGTATCGCATCAATAATTTGAACATTTATACTTTTTTGAAGAATTTGTTTTGCTTCTGCGAAATTTTTTTGAGAATATTCAAAAACCCCCCAAGCAGTATTATTGAATGGATTTCTGTGATCGATCTTTGAAGCTTTTTTGAAGTAGTTTCGGGCAATTTCTGGTTTATTTTCAAGCGCTGCTAATCGTCCTTTTAATGTGCTAATTTCAGTGAAGATATGAAAAGTCTCAAATAGACCAGGAGTAGGTCCGATAAATTCACCATTTGGAGTATAAAATTCAGTGATTTGATTTATTTGATTATCTACATATTCAAATTGAGCAAGAGATGGAACTATCAATGGTGGATCTAATATCATCATATCTAAACACTTTCGGGCCACTAAATAGTTCCAAGTACAATCAGCAGGTTCAATTTCCAGTGCATTTTTTAAGCATTCAAGTTCTTTATTCGGATTTTGTTTAAATTTATAGTATTTGGCCAAAATATACCACCCATAACTAGCATCTGGGAGATATTTAATGTATAGATGAGCAAACTCAAACATGGCTTCATAATTTTTAAGATGCATCGATACTTTACAAGCAGAATAAAAATAAGAGTTAAGTTTTCGAATTAATCCGTAAGTAAAAAAGAGATTTCGATCAGCAGGATATTTTAATACAAAGGGTTTAGCCCTCAAGATAGTATCCCAAGCATCATGGAAATGGTGAGTCCTCATTTCAATCCAAGCAAGGTTTGAATATGCTTCAACAGATTCAGGATATTTCTCAATAGCTAATCTTAACTGTGCGATTCCTAATTCACCTCGTTTTTCGAATTCTGCACTTTGAAGTTCAATTCCCATTAAGCCATCTAACCATTTTACATATTTTTTATCTGGCTTTGGTTCTAATAATGCAACTTCACTTGTAGCCATTCTCATTCTCAAATCTGCCGATATGGAAACTCTTTTTAATGATTCCTTGAATTCGATCGTTTTTCCCTTTTTATTTTTAGCTGTAAAATAATATTGATATTCATCCTTAAGATTTTCAGGCCTTATTCCACAAATCCACTGATATTCATCCCATATCATAGATTCACGGGACCATTCGGCTGATTCAATTTTTTTATAATAAAGAAATGCATCATGGTATTCCTTTCTAAGGCACATACGGTATTCAAGAATAATTGGTATTGGAGTTGTTTGGACAAAATGAGGGACAGAAATTACTACAACCCCCCTTGAAATTTAATTTTTTTTATATTAGTAATCATCATAATTCCTCGATTATTTAAAAAAAATAGCAATAGACTGCGAATAAGTTTAAGATATGATTTTTGCATTTTGAAGAAAATATGATTAAATATTTCATTACTTTATATAAATATTTTCAAAACAATTCTCAATTTTTCAACAAAATACAAAATAAGATGTAATCATTCTTATATAGTCTTTACATTAATAATAATTTAAGATATGAATGTTTGAGTAATTTTATGGCTTCAACGTCTCAAAACGTTAATTAGATATACCAATTCGGTTCTCATTATCCGTTTTTCAAAAAATTAATTTCTTAAAAAACTTATTCGCACTTGCGAATTCAGTTAGAAACGCGATCGAACTCCTTTTCACTCAACAAGGGTAAAAATGCAGAATAAATGAAATTTTCGCATTGTAATGTTTTTATTGGATATGGGGTCTCTCTATAGGCTACGTATATGAAATGTTAAGCCAGTGGGTAAAGAAATACTTGAACTTTGAACCACTAACATTTAATAATGGCTGAAAATCGAGGGATTTTCTATACTAAACAATTATTAATAATTAATTACATGCCAAACCGAAGTGTAATTGCTTATCTACTAATTGTAAATACCAATATGCAACATAATAATTATCGAAAAAGGCGTGTCCACAATATTTTAAGCCTGTCTCTCATTCCAGTCAATTTACCAGAATTCATTCGATGAATATATTCAATTACTTGTGCTTGTAACTTTGATTCAAAAAGTTTAAAGGATTCTAAATTACCATCCCATCTTTTTAATTCCTCAATAGGATAATTATGTACAAAAGAATCAAGAGCACTCTCTGCTTCATCATGTAAATTAATTTTTTTTAAATTTTGATCCATTAATGCAAAAATCATCAATTCCATTCCCGAATAACTTTTAACAAATACATATATATCGAAGTCTGCAGTGTGAAATGTTAATTCTTGAGAATCTGAGACAAAACTTTCACAAAATGTGTGAATGGCCGAAAGAAATGGCACCATAATATTTTCATTTACATTCTCATCAAATTTTAGAGTGATAAATGGCAATCCAGACTTATTACTGATAACTACTGCTCTTATACCAAAATTAATTGAATCTAATGATGATTGCTTCTCTTTTTCGTGATTTCTTTGTTGTAAATCTGCTTTTATCATTTTATTACTTAAGTTAGGTGATTTCATGATTTTCGATTTATTTGATATATTGGATGATTTTACATTATTTTTAGTTGTGATAATCCCGATTTTTTGAATATTTCGAGTTCTCATATCCACATTTAAATTGGCTTGGCTTTTTATTAGTGGAGATTGATTTATTTGCATAGTATCATGTACTTCAACATATTAAAATATTTAAATTTAAGGGAGAAAATTGCACAACCATATTTATTAATTTTCAGGATAAAATAACCTGCTAAATAAAAAAATGATAGAAAATGTCAAATAAACTTATTCGCCCAAAGAATGAAATTGCAGTATACATCGATCAAGAAATATTTTGTCAATAAATAATTATCCAATAGCAGGAATATAGCGTATTAATTACAAATAGAAAGAAATCGATCTTTATTTTTAAAGAAAAAGTGCGAATAAGTTATTCACTCAGATACTATAAAAAAATGCAATGGATGATTAAGAATATGATTACAATTCAAGTATGAAGTGTACGAGCAAGTGCGAGTAAGTTTTAACAAAAAAAGATCATGAATTATATTTAAAAAATACATCAGAACGAAAAGGTGCGTGATACTCTTTTCTAAGGTGTTTTACGTGATATTCCCCTTCTTTACCCACGTCAATAATTTCAACGCCGCCACAACGAGGACACATTTCGGGTTTATTAGGGAATTCAATTAATATCGAACCGCATCGTGGGCAGAAAAAATGATCATTGGACATAATTCTAGCTAACAATATGATTAATGTTCATATAAATTTGTGCTTTATGAGGAATAAACATATTTGCGGCTAATTTACATTATGGAAATAACGAGAAACATCTCATTTATTCTATATAAGAAATTTTTTCAGAATAAAGACAATTCTGAAGAAAAAATGGGATTTAACTACAAATATAATTAAAAATAGATAAAAAAAAGTAATTAAGAAAGATGAATATATATAAAAAAAAGAAAGATGAAGAAAATTACTCCTTTTGTAGAAAAAAATATTACATAAATCTATCTGATTCGATTTTCCTTTTCCCCTCATTATTACTTTAAATTTTGCTAAAATTAATATTAATTTTGATTCTTTTTGAATAATTTACTCCAAAATTGATGAAAAAAGCCAGTTCCTTCATTCTTTTTCAAATTAGTGGATTTCAAACCTGCAATGTATTGTGACACTTGTTCTTGAAGTTGTTTTTCAAAAGTACGAAAAAGATCTGTATTTCCATCCCAATTTCTAAGAATTTTAGGTGGAAATTCTTTGATAAAAGCATCTAATGCCATTTCTGCTTCTGCTTGAATTTTACTTTTTTTAATTTTCTGATCCATCAGTGAATAAATCATAAGCTCGACATCTTCATATTTTTTCATGAATACGTATAGGTCGATGTCATCTGTTTTAAAATAGAGTTCTTGACTTTTTGCGATAAGATTCGTACAATATGATTGAATAGCAGATATAAAAGGAATCATGATATTTTCATTTAATTCAGAGTCAATTTTTAGAGTAACCAAAGGGATTCCTGAACAATTGCTTATGATCACCGCGCGTATGCCCATTTCTAAAGAGATATTGTTTTTAGAAGGATCAACTGAAGTAAGTTCCATTTATCAAGTTCAAGAGAAAGCAATAGTATTTATTTTTATGTAAACTAATTTACACCTAAACAAATGATAATAGTTGGACTCTAAATTTTTTTTAGTCGACTTGTTAATTAAAATACATAAGCAATAATAATATTGAAAATAATTGTCGAATAAAAATAAAATCAGCGAGGTATCAAAAAAAGAATGCAATTTTGTCCTAACTGCGGAGCAAAAGTTGATGAAATCACCAAATTTTGTCCTTATTGTGGAACTAAACTAAATTTCTCACAAAGTACAACTACAACATCAAGTTCATCAGCCTCATCGATGAATGGAAATTCATCAGAATTTCAAGGAACTTACCAACAACCAATTTCAAACAGTGTTCCCCCAGCAACAGCTTCTTTCGGTGTAGAAAAGAAAGATCGTATAGTAGCTGCACTATTGGCTATCTTTTTAGGAGTTTTCGGAATTCATAAATTCTATTTGGGTAATATCACAATGGGCATTATATATTTGTGTTTATCTTGGACAGGTATAACAGGAATTATTGGATTTATCGAAGGAATTATCTATTTAACAAAAACTGATGAAGAATTCTATCGAGATCACGTATTAGTAATCGAACAAAGAACAGCAAGTCTTTAAACTTATTCGCACAGATATAAATGCTTCATTAAACAATTATTAATTACTTTTTTTAATCTCTTTTTAATCATTTCTTTATGCGAATAAGTGCGAATAAGTTTTCATAATTGCTTTTTCTTGAATGGATAATTAAATTGAATCTAAAATAGAAAAGCAAAAATTTAATTTCTCAATATACTTAATTCCTTTGACTTCGAGAAGGCTATCATTAAAGCAAATTTCGAAGTTAGGTGAGAAAAACAAGTTGTAATAAGAAATATGATAAAATCCTCAAAGATAAATAATCTTTGATAAATCACTAATGTAGCGAGCGTCCATAGTGATCAAAATTTGGAGGAGACCCATATGAAAATGAATTACTTTATTTTACGAAAAGTGGTGGATAACCGCCCAATAGTGGAACAATTTGATGTTACCTTGGACGATTTGCGCGATGGCATGCATCCTGACAGCGTGAAGGAAAAATGCATGTGTTGCTTTTTAGATATTAATTTTGAAGATGAAATTCGTAACATAGAAGATGTAAAAGAGAATGCTGATTTGTTAGATTTAACAGTTCTTTTAGATATTTCTTTAGATACATTAGAAGAAATAATTGAAGATAGCCGCCCGCGCTTAGATGATTATATCTCGTATATGTTAATTTTATTTAAAAATGCAGTAATTCATCCATCTGAGCGAGAAGAAAAGAGGGAGAATCAGATCGGTCTAATTATTTATGAAAATGTTGCAATTTCAATCCATTTAGATGAAGTAATTAATACATCGCGTCTTTTTAATTATTTTCGGAAAAATCCCATGAAACTGATAAAAGGACAAATTACCTATTTAATTTCGCGCTATATGGATTTATTGATTGATCAAACTATCGATGTTATCGATGATTGGCGAAAATTTGCTGAAGAAATCGAATTGCGGATTTTGACCCACCAAAATAGAACAGAGAATGAGATTTTGGATCATTTAATTGGAATTCGTCAATCACTTTTTGATACAGTAAAAATATTACAGGCAGATCGTGAAGTTCTTGTATCTATGACTGATGTATCAATGTCACATTTTGATCCTAATTATATACCTCGAGAATTAGACGACCATATTCGTCATGAAATCGATGAATTAGATATTTTACGACAAAATATATCAGATTTAATGAATCTTTATTTCAATGCTGAATCGAGTAAATTGAATCAAACTTTGGCGCGATTTACCTTTGCTACTTCCGTTTTATTAGTTCCAACGGTAATTTCGGGTATTTTTGGGATGAACAACCCTGGATTTCCATCGATTTCTTTTTGGGTTGCATGCGGTATCATGGCTTTAAGTATGGGAGCACTTTGGGTGTATTTTAAAGTTAAAAAATTATTTTAAAAATCAAATTTCAATCTTTTTCTTTAATGGAATTTTGAAAACTTATTCGCACAATAGCATTTTCTATATTTTTTTTTGCTTTAATCTCGAAATGATTTACGATAATAAAGTTCAATAAATGCCTTAAACTATTTTATTCTGAAGAATCTATGTCTAATACAGCAGAAGCATCAGAATTATCAATCACTGTTGGTTTACTGGGTGCAAATCATCAAATTACCAAATTAGTTGGGGAATCGCTTGGCAGTCCCGGACAGAAGTCTGATTTGCAATTTTATAATCGATTAGATACAAGTCTACAATGTGTGTTTACAGCAGTAGCACCTATTGGATATCCAGATAAAGTTAAGAGTCTTATCCAGACCTGTGCTGAAACAGATATTCATGTTATGTGTGTCGATTGTGAGACAGGAATAACACCAGAAATTGGAGAAATTATGGTAGTGATGGATTTATTTGTTCAATATTATCACATTATGCCTATTGCAATAATAGGGGGAATTACTAAGAAAAATGAATGGCAAAAAGGAAATATCAAAACACAACTGACAAAATTTACAGAACAAACGCATTTGAAAGGAATGAGAATTTTATCGCTGGAGCAAAGACAAGATTATGAACAATTGAAAGAGATATTAATGGAAATGGGGAAAGAAATCGCAGAGACTCGAGCATCGAAATCCTCAGAATTATCGAATGATAAAATAAATGAACCTGTTAAAGTTTTGATTGACCATGTGTTCCCTGTAAAAGGTGTAGGTACCGTAGTGTTGGGTTTGGTAAAGCGAGGAATTGTTCGAATAGGTGAAATGTACGATTTAGCGCCTGTACAAAGCAAAATAATCCTTAGATCGATTCAAAAATTTGATCGAGATTTTAAAACAGCTTATATAGGAGATCGCGTCGGCTTAGCACTTAAAGGAGTAAAAGCAGCAAATTTAGATCGAAATACAGTGTTTTGTTCATTAAATTCAATGGAAAAAACAGCAGAAATAAAGGGCACACTTAATGTATCCCCATTTTTTAAGCCCCAACATCCTAGCGGTTGTATATCCCCTGAAGATACTCGAAATTATCACCTTATAGTTGATTTGGCAATTTCACCCGTAAAGCTCCTTGATGGTGATAATATTGCACCTGGAAAGGCAGGAAAATTGCATCTAAAATTAGATAAGCCGCTTGTTCATGATAAACAAGGACTGCGTGGGATTTTAGCAGAATTTGGACCTTTTCAGAAAAAACTACGAATTGTTGGATATTTTCACCAAAATTAAAATTAATATTAGGACATAATTATTTGATGTATATCACTTATAGCTGTTTTTTTATTGTTTAAATTCTTTACTTTATTAGGAGTTCATAAATGTCCCAGCTAAATATAAGAATAAGTAAAGAAGATCGAGCAATTATAAGCTTAATCGCAAAAAATAGAGGAATATCAGTGGCAGAATTGGTGAGATCTGTATTAATGAAAGAAATATTAGCGGATAAAGTAAATATACTCCTTAATTTAGTAGCAGAAGGAAAACTAAGTAGAAAAAAGGCTTTCCAGCTATCAGGTTTAACATATCGTGAATTTTTAAACGAATGGACAAAAAGAAATATTGAAGAAGTAATTCCTGAAGAAGCATGGAATCGAGGTTTAGAACTGGCACTAAAATTAGATTCTACATCATTTTTAAAAGAAAATAGGTAGAATTCTGGTGTTTTTAACAGATACATGCTTTTGGAATCATATTAGATTTCTTTATCAAGAAACTAATAATAGAATTGATTTTCGGAAAATTATCTATCGGTACCGATGGGGTATTACAAAGGAGATTTTAAAGGAAATTCATAATTTTCAATTAGATTCATTTATTGATATAAAAGAAGCGGTTAAAATAACAATTTCTGAAAATGAATGGAAAATTTTTACACGTAAATACTCATTTTTGACAGATTTAGATAAAGCAGATCAAAGCTTATTATTAGTTGCTCAGCGTGAAAAAGCAGTAATCTTATCCGATGATGGAGAATTATTTTTAGAATCTCAAGCACTAAAGATAGATTGCTTGTTGCTACCATTGTTTCTTATTCACCAAACAAAAATAGGGATGATTTCAAAGAAAACTGGTTATCAATGTCTTCGTTTTTGGGAAAAAAGAAGGAGTTATGCAAAAAAACAAATTGAAAGATGGAAAGGGATACTCTCAAAAATTAACTAATTTCTCTCAGGTTTTCGTGCTACCTAAATTGAAATAATATATCAAATAAAGAAAGTGTATCCCACCAAAGACTAAAACAGGAAGCAATACGGACTTTAATCCTTGAATAACAGCGATAATCAAATCGAGTAGATGCATTGCACCAATTACTACCCATATAATCCAATATTTTCTAAATTCAAGTACTTTTCTCCTTTTCTGCAAGGTTATTTGATAAATTACAACACTTATTACACTCGTTGCAATTATTGAGAGCATGATAATTTCTGCCGTTCTGTTCCCAAACACAGTTGAAAATGGATAAGCATATAATAGAAATAGACTCAAAGGAGAAACCAATAAAAGATCACTTAAAATAACTGCAAAAAATATATAAAGCAAACCGATTGAGATTTTTTCTCCTTTTTTCTCGTAATATTTTCTTCCAATTTGAATGGAGACGGCATAATAAAACATTAAAACGAACCATCCTGCAAAATTGAAGTAAGGAATGCCGTAGAACATATTTTGATAATGAATAGATGGATCCCAAATCCATCTACCTTGAATTGAACTATCAAACACATAGGTATCAGAAACAGCTACTGGATCTAAGGTAAAATCTTGCAGCATTCCAAAGAAACTTACAATAAATGGACGAATCCATTTTTTAAATTGCAGAGATTCAGCAAATAAAGCAGAAGAATAGAAAATTACAGCTTCAAAAAGCGGAATTGAAAGAGGGACGACTCCAACCATCATTAATCTATGTGATGAATAGTTGTATGTTGTGCTAGCGACTCCAAGATTTTCAAAGATAACAGCATATAATACAAATCCACAAATTTCCATTAATCGAATAAATCTTGTGTTCCCGTCATATCTTTTAATAATATCGTAAATAACAGTTATAATTAGGATGAAAGCAAGTATTTCATACACTAACCACGAGATTGGAGTCCTTAACAAATTTAAAATTTCAGGATCGAGAGTGATATTAAAAATCATTTTAATCAATAGAGTTGACAACATATTGAGATATATTGTTCAACATATAGAAAATACAAGCAAGATTATATAAATTTTTTCCAGTGATTCGTGCCTAATTACGGTACCTAGAATATTTATATTGTTCAAGTATCTATCCTTATGTAAGCATGAAAATCAGTCGCCTTATTGTGTTAATTTTTGGGATAGCGGTGCCAATTTATATTTTAATTACATTCCTCACATTTGATTTCCCTTTAGAATGGCTCCCATCTGATTGGGGGTATAACAGTCGAACCATTGATATTATGGTAAATATTGCAGCGCCAATCTTCTACTGCGTTGCTTGGCTGTACTTTAACTTCCTTTTAGGAGATCGAATTGCTCGATCATTAGAAATTATGGAGGGAACATCATCTTCCATTTCTATGCATTATATTATTTTCTATGGAATTAACGCCTTAGTGCTTCTATTTGCATTTTTAATACCTATTTTTACTCCAATAATTGCAATTCTTTCCTTTTCTTCCATGGTATTCAAGATACTTACTTCAAAAACCAGTTGGGAAGATTTGGATGAAAAGACAAAAAAATTCGTGAAAATTGTATCCATTTTGGCAGGAATACCTATTATATTTGTTTCAATTTTTGTAGTTCCTGATTTAATCACGCTTTCAATTTCATATGCTAAAGCTTTTTGGAATGTAGTTGTTAACCCCCTCTTTTGGTTGGTTAAAGCTTTTGGTGCTGCCATACCCATCGGAAATTTTATAAACATTTACCGTCGTGGCGTAGCAGAAGTTGAAGGAAAACGATATGAGCGCTCAAATATCGATATTTTTTTCATAGAACTCGTGATTACTGGATTTCTCTTCTTTTTAGAGTCTCAACAAGTGGAATTTGTGAATTTTCTCTACTATGCAGGTATGGTTTTCTGGATTTTAACATTTTTTATAAATTTAAAGGTAGGTCGTAACCGTGAAGGAAAATTGACAGAAAATCCATTAGGTATAATACTAAACGCAGTATTCTGGGTTGCCTGGTTCATTTTTGGTAAACAAGACCTTGATCCCAGTTTAGATTGGGTAAAATTAGCACTAACAATTCTTTCAGCTGTAATTTTCTTTAGTGCATTTATGCTTATTTTTATCGGTCATCCTGATTTAGATGATTAGGAGGATTAGGCAGATTAGGATCAAATAAAAATATCAAAAAATTTGACAATTAGGTGAATCTTCATATTTTTTTCCCTTTTTAATAATAGACAAACATAGTCTCTAATAGACAAACATTGTCTCATAAAAGAGTAATTTGGGAGTAATTTGGCGGAATTTCTATTTTTGTTCCAATGAAAAGAGAATTAAAATTATTTTATATTTTTTTAAACTTTTATAACATCTAGATGACACACAGATTTAGAATCTTCCCAAAAAATAATTTTAAATAAGGGCGGTTCTACTATGATAGTGTTAAGAAGTACAACAAAGTGAAACACCCGCACCAACAGAAAAAACTCTTGAACGTCAGATACAACGCACGTAAAGAGGTGTCTAATTGACGATTGAAATGAAGACAACTACATTATCAGACATATGCCCAAAATGTGGTTCAAAAATGGTGCCCAGGCGCCGAATCGCCCACAATCGACCAGTCCAAATTCTCCAATGTCGTGTCTGCCGTCATTATGAGGTTATCGATGAAGAGAATTAAGAAAGGTGATTATCCTACTGAAATTTTTTCTTAAAATCATTAAAATAAATATAATCACCATTTTTTATTTCATCTATTGATTCTATAATTGATTTGATTACTTTAGGATTACGTAAATCTTTAGGAAGATTGTTAATAACTAGCTCTTTGCGAGTTTCATAATAAAGATCATGATATTCATTAATTTCTTCAATAATTTCTGGATCGTTAATTGAGGATTTTAAACTTAATAAACTTTCATAAAATTTAATAAAAGCTTTTTGATATGTTTTAAGATCTTTAGAAAATCTTTTTCCATTCAATTTTTTACGCAATAGACTTAAATCGCGATTACTCATCCCTGAACCATATTTATCTTTTAATTTTTTTTGGATCTCACAATAAGAAAGATGATTTTTTAATAATATTAATACAAATTTTTTTTTATCTATTTTTTCTTCTTTTATTAGTTGTTGCATACCATTTTTCACTTTTTTAGTGGTATTTTTTACCTTAAAAATTACCTTAAGGATTATTAACTTTGCTTAAAATTATTTCAGTATACTCGAAATATTTTAATAACTTTAAATATATAAAGTTATTTACTTATTATTATTATTTGGTAATTTTATGGTAATATTTTTAAATATAGATTACCTTTTAAATGCATGTCTTGGAAAATAAGACTTTCTAAAAAATGGCAAAATTTTATCAGAAAATTAGATGAAACCAATCAAAAGATTATTATTCGTGTTTTAGGTGAAATTGAAGCAAATCCTTATGAAAATGATGGAAAAGTTAAAACCAGTGAATTTTCTAAAATTTTTAAAAGAAGAGCAGGGGATTATCGAATTTTATACTTGATAAATAAAAAAATTAAAATTATTGACATTGTTAGGATAGGACATCGAAAAAATGTTTACAATTGAGATCGATGAGATCTCTCAAGGTCTGCTGAATTCTATCCTCAAATAAAAAAAAACCAAAATAGGCTGCAGCAATCAATCAATTCGACAGATCAGTTTTGGTGAAATTATTTCGTAGATTTAACAGCTTAAGAAAATTCACTGCGATTTCTATTGTATCAAAAAGATAATTGTGTTATTCTCTCTTTAATTTCATCCAGTTTCTAACATTATACAACGCGTTATGAAGTGTTCTGTTGAAATATTCACCAATTCAAAAATTTTGGTAGTGGATGATTGCCCATGTCTAAGAAAAATATCCTTTTTTGGAATATTGAACGATTTTGAAAGCACATCTATTACAGATTTATTTGCTTTTCCTTTTAATGGAGGCGATCTAACTGTAATTAGCAGTTCTGAATTTGAAATAATGATTTGGTCTTGACTTGCGTTTGGCTTTACATGAACTTCAAGAATAATATGGTTCAACGCAGATTTAGTTCCTTTTTTTGAAGGATATTTGATAAATTCATAATAATTCTCCGATTTCGTTGCATCTGGGGTGATTTTTTTATTGTTTTGTTTTATTGTTTTTTTTTTCATTAAATCAATCAATCCATTTACTATTCTTTTGTTATTTCTGACCAAATTTGAAATGTATTAACGATTAAATTTCAGCAAATAACTAATCTTCTTGTATTTTAATTTTTCTTATGTATTCATTTCCAAATGATTCAGCGGCTCCTACTAATATCTGATAAGTATCTATATTATCCCAAGGATTAATATAATCAGGAACTTTATTTGCTTTTTGAAGAATTCCCTTAACTTCTAAAATATCGCCTGCTCGGTAGAATCCTACAAATTCGTGCTCATAAACCATTAATCGCTTTACTTGTTTTGCCATTTTTTCCAGATTTGGGGAAGTGTGAAGTACTTTCTTAACCTTTACAGAAAAAAGACCAGGATAATCAAAACCCCATTCATCTGATTCAACCTCAAGTTGAATTCTACACATTCCAAGTGATTCAAACTGAGAAGTAGGAAGAAATAGAGGACATTTTGGCAGATTTTGAAGATTGGGAGCAAATGTAATTGAAATTTTTCTATCTTTATAAAAAAATAGATATGGTTTATAGAATATTTGTTCAAAGCATTCTTCCATGGGGAGCCCAGATTTCAGACTTAATTTTTGCGCGATTGGAAGGATTTCCATTTTGTTATATCTTCTGAGATACGAATTTTCAATTTTTTGAGCATTTCGACCATTTCCATCTAAAGAAGAATATTCTTGATATGAAAAATCGAGGATCTTTCGACAATTTTCATGACCATAAATCATCAAATCTATATCGGATTCAGAATGATGACCTTTCCACAATAAAGAACCTGTTACCCCAATGTTAGAAAGCGAAATATTAAAAATATCACTGATACAGATTGATACTTCAATGCATTCCTTTTCTAAAGAGTCGTAATTTCGTAGTTTTTCCAGCTGTTCTGATAATCCTCCTACAGACCAATCCGTTAATTCATGCAAGCGTTGATCTGGAATCCAGTGTACGGTAATGTCCTTTTTAGGAACCATTATCATTTTTCTTTGAAATATTGTTGAAAATGAAGCATATCTGTTTTCAGCAATATTATTTTTAGCTGAAATGGAGGAATAGTTTGGAAGTATACGATAAAATTGATCTCCAGTATCCTTTTGAATCCAGATACGAAATTTGTGAGGTGATACTTCTTCAAGTGGATTAATTGGAATAAAAACATTATGTTGAATTTTAATTAAATCAGACTTTGACAATCCTTCATTTTCTTTTGATCGGTTAGTAAAAAACTCCGATTTTTCCAGACGACGGTATTTTTCAAGAGCAAAAACACTATCTGACAGATGAATTGAACCAAGAACTTGATAAAGATCTCCATGAACATCTTGGAAGTAATCCCGATCTCGAAATACCATTTTCATCACTGTTTCTTATCTGAATTCTTATTCTTTATTCATAAAAAATTATTCGTTTTAATTTATTCGATTTAATTGGTTATTCTATTCAATAATACATATTAAATTCAGAAAAATCTCGGAGTAATCTTTTTATACTTTATATATTCATCACCATACTGTTCTTCTAACCATATTTCCTCAGCCCATGGAGTAATAATAAAGACCAAGCTTAGTAAAATATTAGTAATCAGCAAGTACAAAGAATTTGCAAGAATAGATAACCCCATAAAAAGAATAATATCTCCCAAATACTGTGGATTTCGTGTAAAGCGATAAGCACCCAATATAATAAATCCATTTTTTATCCCAGATGTGTTGATAATACCAAGTGTTGTTATTCCCCATAAGAAAAGCATGGAGCCTAAAATAATCAAAGGAATGGCAATAAAAAATCTAAATGAACTAGTTATTATCCAATTATTCCAGTCGATAAAAATAAATAATGCATTTATGATGAACACAGCAGTAAATAATATCCATGTGATTAAATATTGTAATGATTTTCTTTTTGGGGGTGGCCATATTCGCTTATTTGGAACTGCTACAGACCAAATAATACCTACAAACAAGATATATAGAAATATTAAATCTATGATAAATAATTCATCTTTAATTTCTTTAAGCAGGAAGATCATAGTATTTTCGCCTATATTCAATAAAAGAATATCGTAAATTAACCGACAACTATAATTAGTTACAAATAAGCTAAAAAAAGATTTTGATTATAATTTAGAAAGATGAATAATTATTTTGTCAATTTCATCATGGAGCCTCTCGAATAAGGTAGAGGGCAAACGCATTCCACCAGCCAACCCATGGCCACCACCATTTCCTCCCAATTTTTGAGTAATTTTTTGAATCACATGGACTGCACCTTTATTATCGTGTTGCTTCATGAATTCAGGGGTGCATCGAACTGAAAGTTTGTATTCTCCTGTATCAGTCAAACCACCAATAAAAAGCATTTTAGAACTGTCATAGATGTGATTTACGGAAGCGAAACTGCCAGTATCACTCCATTGGTTAATTGGTACTTGATCAGTCAGATCAACAAAAATAGCGCAATTTGTAACAATTTTCGGAATTTGAACAAAAGTAGTTAAATTATGAACCAGAGATCCGATATAATTATTATATTCTTGCTTAGCGTCTTGAGTTATTTGAGGTTTTCCAACCATTAAGCGCGCACTTTCTGGATGCTCATGACCTAAAATAGATAAAAGTTGTGCATGCTCAAATGAGTAATGTAATATCCCTTTTTTGGTCGGATATATTAAAAAATCTCCAATTATCTTAATATCTGAAAAATTGCCAGCCAAAATTTCAGCATCTTGCTCAGAACAATCTTCTACCTTTTTACTCGGATCAATAGAAAGAGTTTGCAATATCTGCTTGGCTTTTTTTCTAGAACCCTCCACTACAGGTAGATATGGGAAGATTGAAAAAGCCATTGCACTATCTAAACGGAGATGCTGCCCTCCATAAAGACAAATTCCTTTTTTGATCTGAACTTGTTCTAAATCTAAAGCACTTTCAATAACAATTCGATTATAAGATTGATAATCATCAATATGTGCCAAAGTATCACCTGCAATACCAATAGTGGCAATCCAGGCGTATTTTGACATTGAATCATCCACAGCAGCAGCAAACAGATAGTTCAATGCCGAACCAACTATTTCTTTAAGACCATGAAGCCCAAAAAGTGTAGGATTTGCATTATATACATTTTTTGGAGGTGTTATTTTTTGAGGCCAGGCGAATCTATGATGATCTAAAATGTAAAAATCAGTATTATGAAATTTAAGGGCATTCTTATAAAGTAATTCTCCAGATGGACAAAGATCTGAGAATATAACAGCAGTTTTTTCATCAGATAAAAGGTTAATTTGAGAAAGATAAATCTCCCATGGATGAGTTAAATTAATACATGTTGATTTGAATGGTCTGCGCAATTTTGATAAAAGTTTCTCAATTATTAATCCAGAACATATTCCATCTGCATCAGAATGATAGAGAAGGTGAATCTTATCATATTTTTCAATATTTTCTAAGAATTCTAATGCAATGGTTTCAAGATTGGTGTCAAAGTTTGATTTATTCATTGTAATCAAGCTGAAAATAAATTTTTTCTTCTTTTTATAGAATTAACAAGAGTAATTAAGATTCATCAATGCTTTACCTATTTAATATATGCACCATATTATTTTTTTTAAAGTTAAAATTTTTGAGTACAATTGCATAAAATGAATTGCGATAAAATCAATCAATGATGAGTTATGAAGAAATATACCAAATCACTCTTTTCTCTTTCAGTTTCTTTACTGTTTGCATTTTCCTTAATCACCCAAGCGTTAATACTTGATCTGCACTCACGTACAACCCCCGCAACCTCTGTAATGACAGGAGGGGATCCATCCATTGCTTCTTATTATAATGAATCAAATTCTTCGCACCCAATTCAACCAGTTGAATTAAAAGAAGACAAAATGAACGATTTAGGTCAAATTGAAATATATGGTTTTTCTGTGCGTGAGGAACTTCGACCAACTGCATTTTTCAGAGACGATATACAAAATATTCACTATGATCATGATGTGGAAACTGTAAATCCTAAATTCGATTCCACAATCCGAGTAGCAAGCGCAGTTCATGCTTCTGGGAATACAGATAGTAGAAATAGTTCTGTGGAAATATTGTTAAATGAAACAGTAAAATGGACATATACAGAAAATGCTACTTCTTTTATTGTTGGATTTGCACCTTACGTGCAACCCGCGACATTATTCGCCATGTATTTGAATGGTACTAAGTTAGATTCAACAAACTATAGCATAGAAGAGCAATTTTTAGATGGTATTTACTACAGCTGGTTTTATTATAATTTTACCACTTTATTTAATGCCTATTCTTCAGCTGAATTCTTAATCAAATATCAATATACTGTAGAAATTCCAATATCAAACTGGAAAGTAATTAATCAACCAATTTTACCAGACGAAAATGAAGAATCAAATGAATACCAAAATCCTTTCCAATATATCACTGGAATAAAAAACAACTTTACAATGCCATATGTTTACAATGTTACCTTTGGAAGAGAAGGTTGGTTATATAATGTTACAGCCAAATTTTTAATTACACTTCCTGATTCTGATGACATTTTCGCTGCAGAATTAAAAAGTTATTCCAATCAAGTTATTGATGAATTACCTTTTACTTTAGAGAATAACAGCATAAAATTGAATATTTGGACATTTTTAGATCAACGAGAAACATTAAGTGCAGAATTTAAAGCTAATTTTACGGTTGAAATTTTAGAAAGCATTGATGGAGAACAATTCTGGTGCGAAGATCGCTTAGTAGATGGTACACGTAACCGAGAACGAGATTATAAAATTACTGTTTCAGATGGTCCAGCAGATTTAATGGTAGCTATGTTTGGATTAAACGATACTGGAATCTATTTCGATGATTTAAATGAAGACAGAAACGATCGAATCAAAAGCGCTCTAAATCGTGAAGTGGTAATAATCGATATGAACCGCTCCGAAGGACAACCTTCTGGAACAATAATTTCTGGAAATCAAACTTTGGAATATGTTGATGGAATTTCGATGTTGATTTCAGGAGAATCATATCTATCACCATATGCTTTATTCAAGGGTGAAGTGGATATTATTACAGTAAAATATCGTGCAACTAGAGATCTAAATTTGGTTATTGCGGATAATACAAAAACACCAATTTCTGGCATAAAAGTAAATATCTTTTTTGCCAATCAACCATTTGGATCAAAAATCAGTCTCTATGATAATCTTCCTTATCCTGTTAAAACATCAGACAATAATGGTAGAATCATTATATATGGAGTACCAATTGGAGATTATATCATTGAAATACTGGACAATTCTGGGCACCACCTCCAAAATCTTACAGCTTCTTCATTAATTGATGAAAATTTAATTGTTACTACTATCCCTCACTTTCCCTTAGTAATTATTATTTTTGGAGTAGTAAGCGCAGTGTGTATTGTAACTGGATTGATAATCTACAAGAAGAATCAATAAACATAGAATCGCATCAACATTCAATCCAAAATCATTTACATTTTTTATTATTTTTTTTTCTAATGAAATATTTTTCTATTTTTCTCAAGTTCCATATATTCTTTATTTTTGTCATTATTTCAACATTTATTCTATCTTTAGAATCGTCCATCTATTTCATTCATATTTAATTGTGCTATTTCTCATTAACTCCTTTCCTTTTTTGTAAAAGGAGTATTTTTATTTTGAAAAATCGTAATAGCATCATAGAAGAAAACTTATTCGCACAGAAGGAAATGATCATTTTTCATGATAATCTTTCAATATGATATATTGGAACAATTTTTAAATAAAATGCCCCGTAATATCTCGACTGAAGTATTTGTTCAATATTTAGAGCCGAATCATTCAATGTCCATGCCTGAAAGAGACACTCATCGGATTATATTACAGTTTTTAGGCCATCCTGATGATAACAATCCACATTTAAATGTTCTGCATCAATGCGTAATTGAACTCAAATCTAAGAAAGAACGGGAGGAAATCATAAAAAAAATCGAAAGTGCTTTTGATACTCTAAAGAAATTTAAGATTGTTAGGGGAAAAATCTCAGAAGTGGTTCATTCTTATTAAATTTACCCTATTCTTTTTAATCTTTATCTAATTTCATCAAAATAAAAAAATTGTAAATATTTTTCAAACAACGTATAAATGATCTGTATTTTCAGAGAGTAATTAATTAAGATTATCCAGATTGATTCCATTCTTTTTTATCATTAGGAATATACTGCTCTTTAATAAATATCAATTTAGCAACTTGATTGGTTTTATTTTTTAATCCATGTGGTTCATTTGGATTCAGACGAATCGCAGTTCCTTTGGGGATGTCGATTTCCTCATCCTTCAATACAAATGTGATGGTTCCCTCGATTGTATAAAAGGTTTCAGCCAATTTTTCATGATAATGAGCACCTTTTATCTCTCCAGGATTTAAAGTAATTGTTCCCCAATCAATTGTAGGACCACGAATCATGTAGCGTACCCCTCCTTTATTCAGCTGTTCTTGTTCATGAACAATTTGCATTCATTTTCCTCCAATTTCCATTATTTTGGTTTTATAGCTTTTCATACTTAATATTTTTGAGTTTTATAAAAAAAATCATTACTTAAATTCATGTATACATGATTACCACGCATTTTCTAATAAATGACCAATTTCTTCTGCAGTAGGTTTTCTTGGATTCGAATTTACCGAACCACCTTTAGTATTCTCAACAATCCAATTAAAATCATCCTTTAAAATACCTAAATCACGTAATCTAATGGGGATCTGAACTTGTGCAAAAAGTTCTTTGATCATTCCTGCTAATCGGCGCGCATTTTCAAAATCACTGCAACTGGCTTCATATTTTGTAAATAGATCTAATTGATTTATGACTTGTGCAATTTTGACATATTTTACTGGATTCTCTTCTGCATTATATTCAATCACGTAAGGTAGTAATGCTGCACATATTTTTCCATGAGAAATTTGATATTTATAACCAATTGGGTGGGCTAATCCATGAACCAAGCCCAATCCGACATTAGAGAAAGCAACACCTGCAAAAAATGATCCCAACATCATTTCAGCACGTGCTGCATAATCTTGCCCATTTTCCACTACTCTGCGTAAATTCGGTGCGATGAGCATAATGGCTTGCATTGCATAAATGTCAGCAATTGGGTGGCTTCTCTTTGAAACATAAGCTTCAATTGCTTGCACTAAAGCATCAGCTCCACTTGCAGCTGAAACTTCTGGAGGACATGATAAGGTTAATTCAGGGTCAAGCAGAATATATTTTGAAACAATTTGATTCCCTCTAATACTACGCTTAAACCCACGTAAAGGATCAATTAAGACAGAATTATTTGTTATCTCAGAACCGGTTCCTGCTGTTGTGGGAATTGCAATAAAAGGAAGCCCAGGAACTTCAAAGGGTTTTCCGTCATGATAATCTTCAACTAAACCTCCATTTGTTGCAATACCTGCAATTGCTTTGGCGACATCCAAAACTGATCCTCCACCTAATCCAACAATATAGTGAGGCTTGTTTTCTAATGCTAATTTTACTCCTTTGTTAACCATATCAACTGTTGGTTCACCCTTTCCAATACTATAAACAAAAGTTTCAATTGCATTATTTTTACATGTATCAATTATATGATCAAGTGCTCCATTTTCCTTTACTGCGGTATTTCCAATTACAATCATGGTTTTTGGTTGAGAAATTTCTGCTTTTTTAATATATGGTAACATAGGATCAAGCAATTCAAAGATAGCTTGAGGAACTTCTTTGGAAATACCTTTACCAAATCGAATTTTAGGTGCTGGAAAAGAGAATTTAACATCTTTCCATTCAGTATGGACAATTAATGGTTTTCCAATAAACCCTGAAAGTAAACTGATCTGCCTCTTTTCATCAAATAACGCCTTGGATTTCTTTTCTTCAGAATGGTTTTCCTTAGATTGTTTCTCTCCAGCGATCTTTTCAGCTTCTGGAAAAGAATTTTGATCAGCAGCCCCTTCTTCTTCATTTCTTAAAGATTCAGAAGGAGATTTTTCATCAGAATCCATCTCACTACTTAATACACCGAGATGGCTTTTATTTATTACGGGATCTAATGCATTTTCACAGAAGAGATATCAGAAATTGTTTTTATTTAAAATCCGATATCTTTGACATAATAAATATAAAGTGCATTAATGAATTTTAATAATGCTTAATTTTCATTAAAGTTAAAAATAAAAACCCTAATAATAAAAAGCCTAAAACTTAACTTTACATAATCGCTCAAAATCACAAAATTTCAGTAAATTTCATAAAATTTCACTTACACTAATAAACCATCACCAATAATAAAAGAAATGCTTATGAACAAGCTTTTTTGTGGGATAAAACACTGTTTGATCAGTAATTTCTTGATGTAAAGCTTCTTCAAAAAAATCACCGAATTCTTTTAGAAATTCTTGCATCTTTTGACGAATTTTAGACAATTCAAGCCGAGTAAACACAACCATTAACACATTTTGATACTCTTCAATCAAAATACTCATTTCTTCGCGCTTAATAACTTTTAGAGACTTACGGGAACTCACAATTTCATCTAAAATAGAAGAAACAGTCACTAAAGTCCCACTGAGAAGTTCTTCCTTTGTTTCAGATATTAAGTTTTTAGGTTCTTGGTTTTCCACGCTCGAATTAGAAATTTGGCATATATTCTGGGAATATATCGGTATTCCAGATTTATATAATATGGAAATACGTTGAATTGCATCTTTCCATTCTAATTCCTCCTTTTTTGGCAATGTCTCCTCAATTTGGCTGGTAGTTATTGTTGCGAGTATGAAAAGAAATAGTAATACAACTGTTAAATAAATCGGGTCGGATAAATATAGAGATTCTAAAACAAAACCCAATAAAATACCTCCTAACATTCCTATCGCCGAAAAAATGTAATATACCATCATATAAGCTCGAATATAGCGCTTGTCAGTAAATTCTAAAAAGATTAAGGAATTGCTGGTTAAAAAAAACGTTGTTCCTACACCTAAAATCATTGGAAAAATAATTCCTAATATTGAATCTTTAATTGATATTATTAAAGCAAAAAAAGCAAAGGAAAGAACACCAATTCCAAATAACATTACCTTTTTTCGTCCCCAAATATCAAGTAAAATTCCATTCAAAATTGATCCAATTGCAATTATAAAAAAGAAAATCAAATAAAACTGAGGTAGACTCCATTTAAATTCTCCATGAATAATTAAATTTATTGCGGCATAAAACGGATTGGTTAAAAAGAAACCCCAAAAGAAAGCCATTAGAAGTTTACTCCCAGATTGAGGTTGAACTGAAAATAATTTAGTTTTAAATGGTTGCTGCTTTGGAAATTTATTATCACCATGGCCACTTAAACCCATAGAAATTATCCCTATAATGCTTAATACCAATAGAATAATAAGCAATAGAGGTGATTTCAAAAAAGTGACAATTCCAAAGACTAAAATAATAAAATTCATCGCCATATATCCCAATCCATTTACACGCCCATTATATTTCGGATCAGGAAAAGCTGGGGATAATTGAGTGAACATTACTCCGAAAAAGCTGCTTCCAGATAAACCTATTCCGCCTAAACTAAGCAAAACCAACCAAGAACTATTGGTCAATTGAAGAGCAATTTGAAGGGTTATCTGAAAAATTCCAAACATTGCAATTGAAACAAAAAATATCAAATAATGTGGTATTTTTTGAAAAATCGTCAATGCAAATACTCCACCAATAATGCATCCCAAATAGGACATTCCAACGCTCCACAAAGGAAGTTCACTTTCAATAACTGCTATAAATTCAAAAATAAAATGGCTTCCCCAAAGAATAGTTGCAGCTAGAAAGCATGAAAGGATTGAAAACCAACCTTTTCGAGTGAAAATATCTTTTGGTGGAATTATGCGCATACTTAAAAAATAATTAAATCAAAGGTTAAAATATTTTCACTAATTTGAAGAAGATATAGCATAAATGAATTAAGAAGATATTCGATTTTTTTCCTTCCTCTACATTTAGGTATATATTTTATGTTTTTCTTTTCATGAGGTTTCACAGTAATCTTTCTCTCTCATTTAGCAATCTGATATAATACTGCTCATTTAGATGGTGAAAATTAATTTTTTGAATTAATTCTAAATTATTATAGTTCGAAAATTTATTTTCACTAACTTGCAAGTGAAAATTCAAAGAAAAATTCAAAGAAAAATCCAAAAAAAAGTAAAAGAAATAGTACAACGGCAATAATGATGATTAACATTTATCATTCTAATTAATAAATCATACGAGAGGTATAGATAAAATATCAAAAAAAAATGGATTAATTCATAGCATACTTCTTAGTCCATTCTTTAGCTTTGCTTTCAAATTTCGAATAATTGTGCAATGCTTGGTCACCTGCTTCAAAATTTAACGGGTCACCAGGGTTAAAGAAAGGAGGTTCGCAATGAATCTGCCCTTTTAGCGCTTCTATTACATTTGTAAGAGTTTTCGATGGGGTCCATCCACTTGCACCTGATTTAACATCAACTTTTCCAACAAGTTCAGGATTGATTAGATCAAGACAAATGTTGATTTTACCTGGTGGGATAGAACTATCAATATTCGGATGCCAAATCAATGTATGGCAATAAACGTAGCAAGGTTCAAATGGATAGTTATCACCCATCTTAATTTCAAACATAAAACTTCCACCTTCATAGGGAGTATTTGGTAATCCTTTGATTGTTAACCGTAAATGGTCGTAACTCATACCCCAAGGCTCTAGTTTGATCGTATCATCATTTTTGAAGGCTTCAATGGCTTCTGAATAATCGACTTCTTCTCTAATTTTTAACACCTTCTCATCATGCCAAAATTTGACACTCGGATGTTGATTCGTTTAGATTACTTAATATCAATAGTAATACTATTTACTAAATCTTTGAACTATTAAAATAATTACCTTTACCATATTTCATCAAACGAAAAATTTTTAGGTGAGAGCTAAAAATGAATAAAAAATGGGGATTTTTTTGCAATGTATAAGAAGATTTTTTATTTATATAGACAATTATTTATTATAATATTATTAACTGTGCTTTAATGACTTAACGACAAAGATTTAACATCCTAATGAAAAATAGAGTAATTTTAGCCAGAAATTTATGGATTTAATACATATATAAATTTTGGCAAAAAATTTACGAAAAAGGTATGATTAAATAGTTGAAAAAGAGGAATCATAAAATTAAATAATGAAGCAGGGAAATCGATTAAAAAAATCATAGAAAATAAAGAAATTAAAAGAATAAGTAAAATTAATCAGTATTAAAAAATGATTGATTCTATCTTTTGTAGATTAGTGCAAATAAGTTTATAAATTCGATTTTTGCTTTTCCAACTGCTCGATTTCATGCAATATTTTTTGTTCTTCTTCAGCACTTAAAGAGCCTTCCATCATTCGACGTTCTAATATTGCAATTTTCTTATCAATCTGTGCAACATTAACAGAATGATGGAATTTAGAACGGCGTTTACTTGATTCACGAAAATTTCTTTTTCCCTTTTTTTTATTAGTATTTTTAGGAGAATCATTAAAAAGCGCTCGTGCTTCTTCAAGAGACATTTTTTTACGTTTCTGTGGAGCCATGATTACTGAGCTTTCCGTTAAAGATATGGAAACTAACCTTACAAAATTTAAAAAAATTCCTCTTTCCTATGCAATAAGTTGAAATATTACAAAAATAATTATTTAAACGCATACTTTCTTTAGGTTGAGCAGAACTCATGAAATTCTCTTTTGCACGATATCTGATAGGAATTGGTATTCTTTTACTGATAATTACTGTTGGAGCTTTAACTATTTTTCGCGAAGGATATCTCCGACTTGAAGATCAAATCGATTCATCTGCCCAATATTTAGATGATCCTACAATTTATTCTATAAAAAAAAAAGGAGATATGCTTTTTATTGTAGAAGGTTCCATGGGACTAGAGATTTTAAACATTTCAAGCTATGATCAACCAAAGAAAATCTCTCATTTCTCTTATGATCGTGGTTTTAATTTCTTAACTGTTAATGATACTTTTCTCTATTTAATTAATGATTTAAATCAGATAGTTATTTTAAATGCATCAAATCCAAAAAATCCTGAATATATTACTACTTATTCTCCGCTATTTACTTCGTTTGATCGTATTTATATTTCAGGAAAAAATGGAATTGCCTTTACTGATAAAGGAACAATAGTAATAATTGATTTTTCGGATTTTTCTTCCATAACTGAATATAATTTCTTAAAAACTAATGAGAAATTTGATGAAATCGCAATTTTGAATAATTTATTGATTGGATTAAAAAAAGATGCTGGTATTTCTATATTCAATATGAGTTCTTTTGAATCTGTTCAAAAACTAAGTGAAATCAATGCATCCATTTCTAATTTTAAAGAAATAATAGGAATACCAAAACAAAATTTACTTTGTGTACATTTAGATACAAATTTTCTGATATATGATTTAACAGAACCAATAAACCCTCAAATAATACTAAATATCTCTGATTCTGATGAATCACCAGTATTTTCTCAGATTCAAGCGACTTCAACTAAAATTTTTTTTGTTAATCAATCTGATGGAGGAATTTGGTCGGCAAATATTACTGATTTACTGAGTGGAAAAGAAAAATCCTTCTATAGATTTTATGCTCATATTCCAATTGAAAAAAATCATATAAAATTGTTTGAAAATTTGCTAATTTTTTTCAATCCTAAAGAATTGAATATAGACCTTATTTCATTTGATGCTAATTTTCCCTTTAATTTTCAATATCATAATTCAATTTATTTAGGATTTGGTCAAGTAAACGATGTTATTGTATCAAATTCTCTTGTATTTTATTCAGAAGGAAACAAAGGAATTAAAATTGCGAATTTTTCTGAAAATAAACCATTAAATGAAATAGCTAATTTTTCAAATTTAGGGTATTATACTCGGATTTTTCATTATCAAAATTATATTTTTGCTCAAAATTCTCTTAATACTCTAGAATTGATTGATATTTCAAATACATCTCATCCAATTCTTAAGCGCACATTGACTATTCCAGCAGACCAAATAACTGATTTGGTATTTTTTCAATCGTGGGCTTTTTTTTCGACAGGTTATGATGGAATTTTCATTTATAACCTATCAAATCCTGAATCACCTCAATTATGGGGAAATATTAGCACAATAGGAGCAATTTTTGATTTAGAGATTGATAATAACTATCTTTTTGCAGCAGCTGGTGATTTAGGTATAAAGATTTTTGAGATCAAAAACATTAGCAATATATCTCAAATTGCTGTTTATATAGACAATATTTGTAAAAAAGGAGTTACTAATCTGCTACTAGCAAATAACAATATATTTGCTTATGGTACTTTTTCAGGAGTAGTAATTATTGGCGTAGATCATCCAATTAATCCTGTTTATCTTAATTATTATAATCCCGAATATGGATATGTTTCTTGTCTTTCAGTTGAAAAAGGATCAGCATATATTGGATATGAAACAGGATATGTAGAATTTGCCAATATTACAATGATTAATGATATTTATTCAATTAAGGTTTTTAAAACAAAAGATATGGTCTCATCTATTTATATATTACCAGATTATATTATAGTTGCTAACAATTACCATGGATTACTGTTTCTTCGAAGATCTTTTACTTATTCTCCTTCTTTAATTGGAAGTATCATTATTTCAATTACATTTAGTCTTGGAATGATCATGATGGCAATTGGAATGTTTATTCTCTATAGAACTAGAGATTTACGATATAAATTAGATGAATTAATGAAAAATTATCGATATACCCTACATGGGATTCCTCGTGAACGCCTACTAGAAGTATGCCGTATTATCATTCCATTTTTAGAGAAATTTGATTTTACCAAGTACAGTACGGATATAATTTTAGAAATTGATCAAATTATTCAAGAAGGATTTATAGAAGAAGAAAATAATCCACGCCTTAATGAAAAATTGGATGAATTATTTCATTATTATGAAAATTCGACATTATTATTAGCAAGTCAGATTTGCCAAGGTAAAAATTTATCTGAAAAAGAAATGGAAAGGATACTACACGAAGGTAGTTTTCAAGAACGTCAAATCTTGGAGAATGTACTCCCATCCCACCATTTTTTGATTTATGGTCTTAATAGAAAATTAAAAATAACAAATCGCGAAGGTTTTGACATTTTTCGCTAATATAATGCATATATGGTGTTGTAACATGAATTTTTATTTAGAAATATAGACAATATTTGATTAGAATAAAAAATTATTTGATATAATTAAAGAAGTAATTTAGTATATAAACTATAAATTCTCAGGTGAAATAATTGGAAGTGAAACGCTCCAATCGATTTGCAACAATAGATTTCCTACGCGGAATAGCGATTTGGATGATGCTTCTGCTTCATCTATTGATGCGAGTCTATGATAGGTCATGGGTTGATGATCCAACTCAAATGGCGCAAGCGCGTGTAATTGTCATAGTGATTTTAGTTTTTGCATTATATTTAGGTGGATGGTGCGGTTTTTTTTTACTCATCTCTTCTATTGGAAATATGATCTCTATGCAGAAGCAACTAGCTCGTGGTAAAACAGTGGGTGAACTGGTGCTCAAACAAGTAATTGGTGGATTTATTCTCTTATTCTTCGCTTTTCTAACTGAATCGATAATTGGATATCATGCATGGTTAGGAGAATTACCTTGGGGAACAGAACCATTAATTGACCATCTTTACAGGGCATTTCATATGGAGACTATACACACAGTTGCGTGGTGTGTTATAATCAATGGAATTGTTCAAGGTTTTCTTTCAATGAATGGTGGGTATAAAAAAATTAGACGTAATATGTTAATTTATGCAATTTTATCAATAATAATTATTGCAGCGACTCCATTAGTATGGAATTTTGCTTCTAGAATAATCCCCGGATATCCATTTGCACAGCCAGATGGACGACCTTATATTGTTCAATATCCAATAATTGGTCAGAGTACAATAGGAGATTATA
Source organism: Candidatus Harpocratesius sp. (assembly GCF_054039255.1). Classification (NCBI taxonomy): domain Archaea; kingdom Promethearchaeati; phylum Promethearchaeota; class Promethearchaeia; order Promethearchaeales; family Promethearchaeaceae; genus Candidatus Harpocratesius; species Candidatus Harpocratesius sp. Next base: position 22,273 of record NZ_JBPLBG010000004.1, on the reverse strand, counting down.
TTAAACTATTCTTTTTGTTACCATTAGCGGGTCATCCAGAACCAATCTTTCCATTTTTATCTGTTTCCTTTATTGGAAGTATTATTGGATTATTATTAACTGAAGAACATCCTTCTATTAAATTATTGTTTTATGGAATAATTATAAGTGGATTGGCAGTTTTAGTAGGAATTGGAGGCTTCGGTTATGCTATTGCAATTGGACAACAAGATATTGGTAATTTTCTCGGTAATACTTGGAATATTCCTGGATTAGATTCATGGCTTTGGTGGTTCTTAATTTTAACAGGAAGTCAAGTCTTTAGTACTCTAATAATACTTCGAATGATCGAATTTCGCGGAAAAGCGGTACCTTTTGCAAAGAAAACAACATATTTTCGAAGATTTGGCTTAATTGCATTTTCAGTTTACAATTTCCAATTTATTGACTTTATCCCTCGATATATACTCACGAAAATAACAGGAATCGATGCATTACATTCTCGGGTTAATGGTAATTTATGTTTAATTTTAATGGTAGGAGTATTTCTGACTTGGGCAATTGTAATGTGGTTATGGGAAAAAGTAAATTACATTGGTGGCATGGAATGGATGATTTCAGTAATTGCTAAGTTGATCTTACCGGGAAAAGTGAAATCTAAGAGCACGCAAGCAAATCAAGTCCAAGAACAAGATAATTTTTCTCAAAATCAAAAGAGAGTCCACAAAACACCATGGTGGAAAACTGATAGAATTAATATACAAGGAACTCTGTATGATGCAAATTTTATAAATATTGTACCCCCAGAAAAAGTAGATCATAAGAATTTGAAGGATTCGAAATTAGCATTTCAAATTTCGCTTCTCAGCCCATTTCTTTTGATTGGAAGCATATTTGCTTTAGATATTGCGATTGAATCTATTGCCATAGAAGGTAAAAACAAGTACAATAAATGGGCAATAGCATTATCTATCTTAGGTATTGTGATTTTTATAGCGGGATTTATTTCCCTCACATTTATGTCTGGGTTGGCACTGTAAATTAATCCACACTAATCTATACGAATAATTATTTGTTTCAAATTGTATTTTTTACTTTTTTCTGATAAAAATAACTTTATGAATTTTCCATTCCACAATCTTTTTGGGCAAACTACAAATAATTTTATAATTGCCTTCAAAATTTTTGGCAAGAATTATTGGTGTTAATTTAAATGGAAAAGAATAGTAAGAAAACAATCAATTTTATGGAATATAGGGTAATTCTATGCAAGTATAACGAATTAGTATTAAAATCCTCCGCATATCAAACTCAACTACTAACTATATTAATAAATTCCATTAAAAAGATATGTAAACGTGAAAATCTGACATTACAATCCATTATTAATTTACCTGGTCGAATTTTGTGTTTTTTCCCATCTCAAGAGATTTATAAAGCAACTTTAGTATTTAAATATATTATTGGAATTCAATCTTTTGCCCCAGCCATCTCTTCAGCTCGTAAATTGGCGATCCTTTCTCAAAAATGCATCGATTATCTTTTAAAATTATATCATATTCATCCTTTTTCGAGTGTTATGATTGTATTTAAAGGAAATAAGAATCTTATTAAAAATTTCACTGCATTTTCAATTGAATTAAGGCAAATTCTTGAAATGTATTTCCAAAGGACCAATGTACCTATAAATCAGATTAATTTTTCAGAAAATTCTCCTGATATCATTTTGAAGGTTGATTTAAGGAAGAAAGGAATATATTTATATCACCTTGAATATCCAACGCATTTTGCAGGGTTTCCTATTGAATCAAAAAAAGCATTTCTTTTACCATGGACAAATTCTCCTGAAGAATTTCTTGCTGCAATGTTAATAATTAGGAGGGGGGCAATTGTTGTTCCAATTTCAATCATTCCGTTTGATATTCAATCGAATCATGAGACAAAAAAATATTATCAATGTAATGGTTATAAATTAAATAAATCTATTGAAAAAAATCTATTGTGCGAAATTTCAAAATATTATGCAGATCCCATACCTTGGTTAAAAATTCCAAAAAATGAAATAAATAAAATCAGAATGATTGATAACTTGCCAAAATACACACAGTGGTTAATATTTTTAGAAAAATTATGTTTTCTAAGTATAGAACGCGCTTTTATTCACATGGGAAATCGTAATCTTCATTTTAAAGGGATAATACTACCAAATTTCGTCAATCCAGAAAGTACTACTGAGAGTCATCAATTTCCAATCTTGAATATTCCTGTATTTTATCCTTTAATGGGAATTCCTTATAAAACAATCGAGAAGGTATTTCAAAATTATGAAAAAAATCCATGCAATTTTTCATTTCATAGAATAATTTCACAAAAAGAATGGAAACCTTCAATTTCTTCACCAACAAGAAAGGTTGAATTAGATATTCCAAGTAGAGACATCAATTTGCAACTCAAAATGCAACTAGATTCTCATAATCATGATATAAAAGCATTTGATTTAGTGATTTCAAAGATCAGTTCAAATTTGCAAGTGGAACTCATTAAAGAAAATATACTGAAGGAAAGTACGTGATAGAGAATTAATAAAATATTTTTGAATGAATATGCAATACAAAAAAAAATAATCAAAGAAATATATCAAATAGTGTCTGAAAAGATGATTTGAAGTCTTTTTCTTTCAAATTCTATATTTTTTTTTATAATTATGAATTTGATTTCAATAATCTTGGTTTTAAGCCTAATTTCTAACTGAATGGTATATTTCATTTTTGGGCCAACCAATAATTTATAGGTGAGAAATTAGATCTTCTTCTTAACCTTTTAGGGTTATGGAGTTGAAAAAATGAAGCGAAGAAATTTATCACTTCTTATAGGATTTGTTCTCTCCTTTTCGATGTTCTTTATCGGAACACCAACTTTTCTTGGAAACGGGACTGAAAGCACGTCAATTATTCCTGTTCATGCAGGAGGTTCCAGTATTTCAAGCATTGGTGTAGTGGAAGGAGATATTCTCTATTATCATTTTATGAATGAATATAGCGATCCTAGTGAAGAACAGAATAATGACGACATCAATAATGGTATACTCAAAGTAGAGGTTAAAGAGATCAACACAAGCAAAAATATGATCTATTATGACTTCTACCTTGCAAATAAAAGTGAAAATGATATCGAATGGCATTGGGATTATATGAATGCTATAATGGAAAATGATTCAGAACGCTGGTTGGTTGATGATTTTAGTTATAGCGCATTTAATCATTCTATTGTATTTCCCAATAATATAACTGATATGCAAGCAGTAAATGCCACTGAAAACATTGATCAATTACTTATGGATACTTTTAACGCAACTCTGATATATTCAGAATATTCAGATGCTGCAAGTGAATGGAACACTGTTTACTTTGAAATTTATCCTAATGATAATACAACTAAGGTCTCAGTAACTGCATATATTAATAAAACTACAGGATTAATGACTTATTACGAAGAAACAGAAGGAAATCATACAACAATATTAGAACTTGTAGGATTTGATCTTTTATCGTATAATTTTGAAATTCCTGATAGTTTTGGTGTTGTTCCAGGCGATTGGGTAGATCGATTTGTACCAGAACGAAGGGATAATAACGATGGAAGTGATGAGAAACATGCATTTTATCCAGATTGGTTGGAGCCAAATGATAATTTTTATGACTCATTTGATCTAAATATGGAATTTGGTGCTGGAGCAGGTGTATGGCATGAACTAAATACATTTGAAAATGATGACTATTATCAGTTTCATGCTAATAGTGGAGATAATATTGAGGTCTATGTTAACTATGAACCTTATGCAGATGTTGTTCTATATACAATTGATTCACTTAATGGATCTGTTATTGAACAAACAATTGGAGAACAAGATAGTGGATGGGAAAGCATCACTTGGACAGCTGCTTATACTGGAATGTACTTCATTAAAATAAATGGTTCAACTGGATTCTATGGAGATATTTATGAATTTGGGATAATCATCAATGGTGATTGGGACGTTCCACATTATGGCACTGAAGAATCTCCTAATTATGATGACCATAATACTGATAATGGTGTTTGGGTTCATGAAACTGTTGAATTTGTGTTTACCAATCCCTATACACAAGAAGATGTGATTATTGTCAACAATGGAATCTATAAATTACCAACAATGTTGTCAGAAGATTGTATAAATATTGAGTTAATGCGTGTTGTAGCCCGTGTACCTACAGATAATCCTAATATTGCATTAGGAGAAGGTTGGTTCCATAAAGATGTTGATTTTTCAACAAATGATTTCCTAAATTGGTTTGATTTAAACTTTATACAAGGAGATAATGATCTTAACCTTACTTCATACACAATAACAAGCGATACAAACTGGGTCAAGGTGGTTGGTATATTGAATGGAACAGCAGATAAATATTATTTCTTCGCTCAAAAGTTACCCGGTTTAGGAACAGTTCAGTTTTACACATCATACATTGAATCTGCTGATAACCCAGAACGAAAATACCTCGATATGAGTATGGCTATCGATTGTTCTGTTTCTGGAGTAATTAAAGAATCAGATCCAACTTTAGGTGTCTCTGAAGGTGATTGGTGGACTTATATAATACAGAGTGAGTCACGATATGATGAATGGGGTCCAGATTTCAATAATAATTATTATGATGAGAGTGTAATAATGGCAACATTTACTGTGACACATATCTTTGCATTGAATCTTACCACAATGGGTGTTGTCGGAAGTATGGAAATTCAGATCATTCATAATGATGGATCGATTGAACCTGAAATGCATGTTGAAAATTTCGCACCATTATTGGTTTATGATACAAATAATCCCGTCTCGTTCTTAACAATGGGTGGTTTAGGTCAATTAGATGGCCCTCCTGTTTTATTACCACAAGTTGCAGATTGGACCACACAAGAAACAGCAATGCTTAATATGCTTAATAATATGCCAAACGGCCCTGGTATGCCCATAGCATATAAATTCCAAGAGAGTACTATTAGATTCCGATTTGATGGTCATTTTGATGATACATGGTCTCAAGATGGAGGAATAGTTACAGCACATCGAGATTGGCAACAAAATGTAGTCTTGGATGTAAATGACTATGGAATGACAACATATCTAAAACAAGAGCAACATGCCCATGAAGAGTGGAATTATGTCAATGGAGGAGAAAGTGTATATGGGGGTAAAAATAACGATGAAAGATTCGTTGCCTTCATGATAAATGGTTCAAAAGGATGCGAGTATGAATCAGATATAAGTTCGATTACTGATTTACAACCTCTAGACACTTTAGTTTGGGAACGAAGTGAATTCCGACCTGCAGGAGAATGGGGTCCTGATGATCCTGGAAGTGACCCAGCAGATAAAGCTTTTGAGAAATTTATCATTGGAAATATTGTTAAAACTTGTGATAACTACGTAGTCTTCTTAGGGGCTCAATTCTGGAAAGGCCCAGGTGAATCAGTCTTTCATCCTCGTGAATGGAACTTAGAAACTCCTGAAGGAGATCCAATTACAGGAAACTATTGGTTTTTAGGTTCTATTCGTAAAAATGATATATGGACTTGGATTGAATCCAATATTTTCGATATGAGTATAACTGATTTTGCTCCACATGTCAATGATATTGTAGAAATATTAAATTATGCATTCGCTCCTAAAATGCATATTACTTCCGCTGATATAACTACAGATGGAAGATCTTTTACAGTTAATGCAATGGATGGAACAATTAAACATGTATTCAGACTTGCTGTTAATAATAAAGGTATAATGCAGGATATGCTTATGGGTGAATATAATACATCAACGAACACTTGGATTAGATGGGAGCGTAATGTCTTGGTAGAAGCACCAACTGGATATGAAGTGGGAGAATTCTTCATGGATGACATTCCGCCTAATTATGTACCTTCTTCAGCTTATAATGCCCCTACAAATACAACCACAGATGATACAACCACAGATGATACCAGTACGGATGATACAACCACAGATGATACAGCAACAGATGATACAGCTCCAGCAAATCCTTTCGAAAATATTCCTGGATACACCACTAGCGCTGTTTTAATTTTCTCATTAATCGGTGTCGTGGCTCTTACTTTGAGAAAAAAAAGATAAATCCATAAGTCTATAGAAACGCCACTTTTTTCTTTTTATTTTTTTTTATGACCTTTTAAATTAACCTTTGTCATTTAATTCCAATGTCGTTTATGGTGCGAATAAGTTTTGTCATCAGTCAAATAGAAGAAAAAGATTACAGTGAAACTCATGCTTTTTTTTAATTTAGCTTTTTTAAATTGTAACAATTTTTCTTTATTTTGCATTTTTCTTGATTTCTAATTTTTAATAAAATCATCATCAACGAATTCTTTTGAAGATGAGAGATTTATGTGTAAATTAATATTAATTATGTGACATTTTTCCGTCATTTGATAATCCTTTTTTGTAATATTACGACGCATTACAAACATTTAATTATCATTTTACATTTATTCATTTGTTGTTTTTTTTAAATAATTATTCATATGTCTTTAATTTTCAAGGCTAAGGTGAAAAAAATGAAAGAAACAGATGTTCTTGTGATAGGCGGTGGTCCTGCGGCTGTGATCACTTCAGTGGTTGCAGCTCAAATGCATCCAAATAAGAAAATAATAACTGTTCGAAATTTTCCCACAGTTCCCATTCCTTGTGCAATTCCATACAGTTTTGGACAGCTTCAAGGGATTGACAACAATTTAATGCCCGATAAAGGCTATCATGCCAATCATATTGAGTTGATCATCGATGAAGCCATAAACGGTGATCGAACTGAAAAAGTAATTGAATTAAAATCAGGTGAAAAGATTAAATACGATAAGTTAGTTCTTGCAACGGGTTCAAAACCTATTATTCCAACCTTTATTCCAGGATATGACAAACCTCATGTATACATTGTTTCTAAAGATAATGAATATTTAAAAGAAGTGTATAATGCCAGCAAAACAGCAAATAAAATTGTAATAATTGGAGCAGGATTTATCGGAATGGAATTTGCAGATGAATTCCTTCGACTAAATAAAGATATCACTATTGTTGAAATGCTTGATCATGTTCTCGGCAATTCATTTGATATGGAGTTTAGTAACCAAGTTGCTGAGAAATTTACAGAAGCTGGAGTAAAAGTATTAACTGGAAAGAAAGTAATCGCAATTGATGATAATTATGTCCAATTAGAATCTGGTGAAAAAATTAATGCAGATATGGTATTAGTTGCAATTGGAGCAGTACCAAATACAGATTTAGCATCAAAGCTTGGCTTGAAACTAGAGGAAAAAGGAATCTGGGTTGATGAATATTTACGAACTTCTGATGATGACATCTTAGCTGTAGGAGATTGCGCTTCAAAAATCGATTTTTTCACCAGAAGACCCACATATGTAATGTTGGCATCGACTGCTTGTGCAGAAGCACGGATAGCAGGTGCAAATCTTTTTGGATTGCAAGTTGTTCGTGAAAACAAGGGCACAATAGGTGTTTTCTCAACTAATCTTCAAGGTCTTACATTAGCTACAGCTGGTCTTACAGAAAATATTGCGCGAAAATCTGGTTTTGAAGTAATTACAGCAACAACGACCTCACCTAATCGACATCCAGGGAAGTTTGGCGATACCTCAAAAATTACAGTTAAATTGATCTTTGCAAAAACATGCGGTAATTTACTTGGAGGGCAGATAATTTCGGGTGGAAAATCAGTAGCAGAGATGATTAATGCGATTGCAGTAGCGATTCAACAGAAAATGACTGTTACTGAATTGTTTACATTGCAATTTGGAACACATCCATTAGTCACATCGGCACCAACAACTTATCCTCTGATTACTGCCGCCCAAGCGGTTCTTATGAAGTTAAAGCATGAGAAATAAGAAAAAAGCACGCTTAGTTTCAAATATACTAATCTACATACAAATATACTATTTTTTTTCGTTATTCTTTGAATCTTTCTTATTTTCATAATATATTATCTTAAAGATTTTGGTAAATTTTATTACCTTAAATGGACGTCTTATTTTTATTTTACCATGTAATAAAGCTTTGACGGGATTGACTTTTCCTACAGCAAGCTTTAAGAAGGTGGTTATATCTGTGGTGATACGAGCTTTTATTTTTTGTTTTACTGGTTTAAGTTCATCTGGTTTATTTTTTACCTGTTCTACAGATATAACACCATTTTTTATTCGAACTATTGCAGAGCGCCTATCATCAACAGCAATTAACAACACATTTAATTTCTGATTTCCAAATTCTTGTTTAAATCTTTCGGAATTGTTAAGTATTTTGACTTGATTCCAGATGATTGAGGGAAATCCCCTTAATTTTTTCCTTTTTTCATCTTTAACTGTCGAACTTTCATCTTTATTTATCTTTTGAGAAGAATCTTTTGCGGATACATCTGAACTTGGTTCCATAAAAAAAAGAATTTTTATAGCCAAATAAAATTTCTTAGAAGTATGCTATTTACTGTTAATAAAAAAAAAAAAAATATCTTTTGAAAAGGATATTTATTGGTAGATATATTTAAATGGTTAAGGATAATTTAATGAATAATATTAATCAAATTGAGAGTTATGAAGAAAATAATCCACCCGATATCTCAATAGATGAATTTTTATCTCTTCTGCATCATTATTGGAAAGATCTTCAAAAACAAGATATAAAATTCCATTATCATGGTACCTACAACGTATTTTTCATCCAGATAAATGATAAATCAGAATACATTCTTCGTATTTCTGATCAAGATCTCCGAAATTTTAATGGAGTTGCGCTCTTGCATTCTGAAAAAGAAGTACTTAAGACTCTTCAGAAAGTGTGGTTAAAATTTAAAAGTCAAACTTATTCGCACTTATTCAGACAGCAACCACTTGAAAATATTATTACCTCAACCTCTCTATACTCATCTTGAACTTCCAATCCCTTATATGCTATATCCAAAAATTCAAAGAATTTCACTCAACCAAGTATTTTTCAGCCTTTCTGATTTTCAAATGCAAAATATTGCTCGTGAAATCCGTCAATTCTTAGATTTTTTACATTCTCCTGAATTATATAGTATTTTTCAATCACACTTTTCTCAACAAATATCTTTTTCACCATATAGATATTTGCATTTTTGGGAAAAAAAATATGAATTCATACAAGAAAAGATATATCCTATCTTAACAACGGAAGAAAAATCATGGTTATCACATCTCTTTGAAGATTTCTTGAATCACACCGAGTATTTTAGATTTCATCCTACAATAACCCACAACGATTTCGACACCAGTAACATTCTTATTTCGCAAGATTTTGAACATGTATCAGGGATCATCGATTTTGAAGAATGTGCAGTAGGAGATCCTGCTGCAGATCTACTTTTTTATAGAGAAGGAAAAGGCTTTCAAGAAACTATAAGGAGGGGAAGCAGTCGCGTTAAATATGATTCTTATTTAGAAAAACGTTGTAAATTCCTTTACTGTCGCACTTGTATCCCTTATTTAGAATGGGGGTTGGAACACGAAAGAACAACTATGATAAATTACGGAAAAAGAAGATTACACTTTCTTATGAGCAAATTTTAAATATCTATTTCAATTCATACCAAAATTTTAAATTATTAAATAATCACAATGAAAATAATGAAAGTATAAAAAATCCAGATAATAATGAGACGAGATGGCATTTGAATTCAACATTCAGCGACCTTACAAACGAGATAAGCTCCCTCAGAAACAACTTGAAAATAATGATTTTTTCCCTGCTTTTAAAAGAGGATTTCAAAATAATAACCCGAAAAAGGAATTTTTAATAGTTTCACTAGTTGTGGCCATAATATTTTGGATTATGATGAATCTCTTTTTTTCTAATTTCTGGAACTCTCACTCAAAATTTAATTTCGTTTTTCTGGTATATATTGCTTTTTTAGCTTTTATGCTCATTCTGGTGTATTATTCAGAACAAAACAAAGAGAACAAGAACACACTACACACAATGTTCTACTCAGTGTTGGAACGACAATATTCATCTCAATTAATTGATTCAAATCAAAATACTTTAGACTTTTCTTCTGCAAAACAATTGCAATCTTTTCCTAATTTTTGCCCACATTGTGGAGTTCGAATAAGTAATTATTCATATTTGGAAAATCCAGATGAACCACCAAAATTTTGCCCTTTTTGTGGAGAATCTCTTTAATATTCATTATTAAAACATAAATAAAAGTGCTCAACAGAGAATTTTTATTGAGCATCTGGTATCTATTATGTACAGAAGTTAGAATAGAGAATAAAGAGAAAAAGAAATTCATCACAAAAGGTGTGTTTATGAAATCACATAAATCATTAAATTTAACAAATTTACCAGAATGGCAGGATTTGCAAAAACATTATGAACAAATCAAAGATTTACATTTGCGTTATTTATTCGCCCAAGATTCAAAACGAGCTCAAAAATTTTCCATTCGTGCAGGAGATTTATTAGTAGATTTTTCCAAACATCGTATTAACGAAGAAACACTTAAATTACTCTTGAAATTAGCAGATCGATGTAATTTAAAACAAGAAATCGAAAAAATGTTTACAGGAGAAAAAATAAATTGCACAGAACATCGTGCAGTGTTGCATGTTGCTCTCAGAAATTTGGCAGGAAACCCAATTTTTGTAGATGGCAAGGATGTGATGCCTGAAGTTAAACGAGTTTTGAATCAGATGAAACACTTTGCGACACAAATCCGTTCTGGTGAATGGAAGGGTTTTTCTGGAAAATCAATATCTAATATAGTAAATATCGGTATAGGAGGCTCAGATCTTGGCCCAAAGATGGTAACTAAAGCATTAACACCATATCATCAGCGTTCTCTTCATTTTTTTTTCGTTTCTAATGTAGATGGAACCCACATTTCCGAAACACTACGCAACTTAAATCCAGAAGAAACATTATTCATCATTGCCTCAAAATCTTTCACAACTCAAGAAACAATGACAAATGCTAATACAGCGAAAGACTGGATCGTAAATTATTTCAAAAACAATGAAGCAGTAGCCAGACATTTTGTGGCTATTTCTACAAATTTAACTGGTGTCTCAGAATTTGGTATTAATCCCGAGAATATGTTTGAATTTTGGGATTGGGTTGGCGGTCGCTATTCGTTAACATCTGCCATCGGTCTTTCCATTATGATTGCCATTGGACCTGAGAATCATCACAAATTGTTAGAAGGTTTTCATGCAATGGATCAACACTTTCGCACAACACCATTTGATCACAATATTCCTGTAATATTAGCCCTTTTGGGTATTTGGTATAATAACTTTTTCCATGCAGAAACGCATGCAATTTTACCTTATTCCCAATATTTGGAAGATTTCCCACGCTATTTCCAGCAAGGAGATATGGAATCAAATGGAAAATCGGTGGACAGAGAAGGTAATTATATAAATTACCAAACCGGGCCGATAATTTGGGGAGAACCAGGTACCAATGGACAACATGCTTTTTATCAGTTGATTCATCAAGGGACCAAATTAATCCCTTGTGATTTTATCGGATTTGCAAATTCCCACAACCCAATAGGTGATCATCACATAAAATTGATGGCAAACTTCTTTGCGCAACCTGAAGCCTTAGCATTCGGAAAGACTGCAGATGATTTAACCAAAGAAGGAATTCCACAAGATTTAATTCCACATAAAACATTTAAAGGAAACCGCCCAACAACATCTATTTTGGCGCCAAAACTGACCCCATACGTCTTAGGACAACTGATTGCTATGTATGAACATAAAATTTTCGTACAAGGAGTGATTTGGAACATTTTTTCGTTCGATCAATGGGGTGTTCAGTTAGGAAAAGTTTTAGCCAAACAGATTTTACCAGAATTAACCTCAACAGACCCACCATCGCATGATAATTCCACCAATCAGCTAATTGAACATTTCCGAAAGTTTTTTCAAATTTAAAATGAAATTGGACAGATTACCAATTTCAACATTTTATTCGAGGCAAAAAAATTGTATATCGGAGTAAAAGATCAAAAAATTGTGTTTATGCAGATGGAATTGGGGGATTTTTTTAACAAAACCACTAAAAAAATCTTCGATCTAAAAAAACCTAAGGATTATCGAAAAGCATCTATAGTTTTGAAGCCAAAAGGATTAACCAGATTCAATAAAAGACGAAAAAGAGAATTGAGGGCAAAAATTAAAGAACAATTTCAACCCCGTTTTATTACAGTGATAAATAAAGAAAATCCTACAATCACTATTACTACGAATTTAAATAAAGAAATTGAGCAGAAAAGAAAAGCAAAGAAGAAAATTGAAAAAATAGAAAGAATGAAAAAGAGAATTAAGAAAAATCAAAAAATTAACCAAGATAATAGATCTAATTCACAATATCGGGATCTTTTAGCTTTTTCTTTTTCAAAATCTATATCAACTATTTCTTTACAGTCAACACCATTGCATAAATCAGAAGAAACTAACAAAAAACAAGAGAAACCAACCCAAGTCACCCAAAAAGAAATAGAAGAACAAAAAAAGCCGCTAAAACTTTCATCTCCCATTGAATATACAATACCAGATAATATAATTAGAAAATTTGGTCACACAGGAGACATTCCTATTCCATGTCCCTATTGCAATGAAGAAATTTGGTTCTTTCCTGAAGATCTAGATAGTATTCATTTCCATTCTACCAGACTTTGTGATTGTGGAGCAATTGTGCGAATTTCTACGAGAGAATATTATAAGAAAATATTCTCAAATCTTTTTAATAAAGATAAATCTCAAGAAAAAAATTTAGACCTTGAAATTCTAGCCACAACATTGCATGATAATGAAGGAAATACAATATACAGTTATGGATTCAAACCAACAGAGTGAATTGCCAAATAAAAATTTTAGAATTAGACTTTATCGCCATCCTTGGATAGACCAAGTAAATTTTTCAGCCAAATTCATCCGAATTTCAACTTTATTCGCAAAAGTAAACCCTGTGATAAGAGAATGAGCACGATTATCTTTTAATTTTTCATGATTTTTTATGGGTCGATGAATAACATCTAAAGGTTGAACAGAACGAACCTGAAACACCTCGCTCTGAATAACACCATAATTTGTTGATTCTTTTTCACCACGTTTAAGGGTTTCTTCAGCTGTTGAATAACGATCCCAATCTACAGAAACACCATCCCATTTTGCAAGATATTCTTCTTTCCAAGATTTTTTAGGTTCATTGAAAACATTTTGAGGTACTTTTTGCATATTGGGGAATTGTGAATCATTTATAACAAAATTCTTATGGATTCTTCGAAAAATAAAATTATCATCTGGAATTATCTCAGTTTCCCATTCTTCACAATTATTCATTAGTAAATCCCCAAAAATTTAATTAGAATTGTCAAAAACTTTAGAAATCCAATCAATAATTGAACTTTCAATAGCACTTTCAGATTCAATTTTTAAAATGTTTTTAAGAAAAGGGCTTTTTCCTACAGCAATAATAAGGTCAGATGATGATACATGAATTACCAAAAATATACTAGAATTTCGCCAAGTAATGTCAATTGTGCCATCTGAAACAGGAAAAAGTGAAGGAACTGGAAGAAAATATAATAATTGCAATAGATTTTGATTAATTATCTCTAAATATATGTGAAAGATGATTTTTTTGGTTAATATGAAAATTTTTGTATCAAATGCTGGTGCGCCTTGTTCATCCCAATTTTTTTTTAATTGTTTAAGATTTTCAATATTTTTTGACACATGGAGATTTACTTCATATAGACGATGATTATAATAATTAATATCTTCTTGAAAATCAGAAATATCATTGGATTGTTCCCAAGAAGGAAAAATGGGATATTGTTGATAACTCTTAAAAGAATATTCAGAGCCAGAGTCAGTATATAACATATTAAACCAATTTATCTTTTTATAGGCGATAAAATTATCTTGAATCTTTGAATTTACATTTTTTTTAAGATCAAGCATCATATTTCATCTCCTTGCGTAAATTATCAGTTATAAGTGATTCAAATTCATTAATTATATTTGTATGTAGTATTTCAAGCCTTTCTTCAAAGAACCTTGGTTGGACTTTTAATGCAAAGGAATCAAAATCAAGGAAAAATAAATCAAATTGCTGTTTATCAGGTTTGCTATATTGAAATGCATATTGAATTGTTAAAATTGTATTATCTGTACATTTTTTTCGTATTCGAATTCGATTTTCGACTAAATGTTCGATAGGATATTTTTCTATATTAAAAATAGGAATAAAAAGTGATTTAAAGGATGAACTATCAATATTATTAAGAAACTCCTTCTTATTTATATATCTTAAACCAATTCTCTCAAATCGAGGAATTAGCCATATTTTCTTAAAATTATCAATTAAGCTAATTATTTTTGATTTAAATCCAATTTTTCTTTGATGATTTTCCCATGAAAGGTAATTGGATATTTTTAAAGTGATTTTATTTGAAAAAATACTTATTTCATCTTCGTCATCATTTGAAAACCGCCAAATTATTTCAGATTCGCGAGGTATATCACTTATATCACCCATTCTTCCACTTTCTGAAATTAGAAGAAATTGTGATGCAAAAACTTTATGAGCGTATGGATATTGATCTTGGATTACTTCTTGAAATTCTGCAATTTTTTTTTTTATATTCAATATCAAAGGATAACGAGCTTCAAAAATAACTTCATGCAATATTGATTTTTGATAAACAAAATTTGATTCTTTGCTCATTACTCATAACCTTCCTTAATGAAATATATTAAATTTAGGAAGAAAAAGGTTTTGCATTATTATTTTTAAAAACTAATTTGCACTATTAATATGCAATAATATTTTTTAAAATATAAAAGAGTCAAAGACTATTGTAAATAAAATAAGGAGATATGGAGCCAGGTATGAGATTTGCACTCATGTAAAGAGGATATCCGCAATACATACACGTATCCTGCAGTCCCCCGCCTTAACTACTTGGCTAACCTGGCTTGTAATTAAAAAAGTTTGAAACCCGTACTGATA
Organism: Candidatus Harpocratesius sp.; assembly: GCF_054039255.1. Lineage (NCBI taxonomy): Archaea > Promethearchaeati > Promethearchaeota > Promethearchaeia > Promethearchaeales > Promethearchaeaceae > Candidatus Harpocratesius > Candidatus Harpocratesius sp. The sequence goes on along the minus strand of NZ_JBPLBG010000004.1, from coordinate 7,182 downwards.
CAAAGTGGCGTGAATTTAAAATTTTATGAATTTGATGCTTGATAATATACTAATCGACATTAAATTTCACAGAGCGTAAACTTCAATTAAGATATCGTACTAATCCACCTAATGATAACCATCTATGACGATCTTATAAACGATTTTCGGGAATTTCACCCAATTCGCAACGGTTTCGTCACTATGTATGTTTGCGGGATTACAGCTTACGATTCACCCCATATTGGGCATGCAAGGTCTGCTGTAGCATTTGATATAATTCGTCGATATTTAGAATTCCACGGCTATGAAGTGAAGTATGTGATGAATTATACAGATGTGGACGATAAAATGATTCAACGAGCAAACGAAGCGGGAACAACCATTTATGAAATTGCTGAAAAATACATTCAAGAATATGAACGCATGCAAAAAGCACTTAGAATAAAGATACCTACAGTTCGACCCCGTGCCACACAAGAAATTCCTGATATGATAAAAATGATCCAAATTTTAGAAGGAAAAGGATATACATACGTTTCTGAAGGTAGCGTTTATTTTGATACATCAAAAATGGAAGGATATAAATCGCTGTTTCGAAAAAAAGAAGTGGAAGGGGATGAATCTGAATTTACACAATCAGAATTTGCCGAACAAAAGCGAAATATTGAAGATTTTGTACTTTGGAAAAAGGAGAAACCAGGAGAACCATCATGGGATTCTCCATGGGGTAAAGGTCGACCAGGATGGCACCTTGAATGTTCAGTAATGGCTCAGAAATATTTGGGCTCAACTATTGATATTCATGGCGGAGGTAAAGATCTTAAGCGCCCTCATCACCAAAATGAGATTGCCCAATCAGAATGTGCAAACAACCAGAAATTCGTCAATTATTGGATGCATAACGGCTTTTTAAACATTAATAACGAAAAGATGTCAAAATCATTGGGAAATTTTATTCCATTAATGGAGATGCTTGAAAAATTCCCTGGAACTTTAATCCGTTATTATTTTGCCACATCTTACTATAAACGACCTATGGATTTCAGCATGGATAAGTTGGAAGAAGCAAAGAAAAATTTGGAGAAGATCCAAAAATTCTATCAACAATTGAAATCATATCCAAATATAAAAGATCTTCCTGGAGATGATCCAGAATTAGTCCTTCAACAAGAGGAGTTAAAAAAATTTGAGGATAATTTCCTCGAAGCTATGGATTATGATTTTAACACAGCAAAGGCTATGGGATTTTTCTTTTCCATGATGAACTTCTTCCAAAGAAAGATAATAAACGCGGGAAAAGTATTAAATACAAGTGTTCAAGAAGATTTAATCCGATTTTTAAATGATATCGACCAATTTTTTCAATTTATAGTTGTTGAAGATCAATCCAGAACCGAATCTTCAAAATGGAAAGATAAAATGGATGAATTAGTCGAGAGTATTCTGCAATTACGTAAAACAATGAAAAAGGAAAAAAAATATGATATTGCAGATAAATTGCGCGATCTGTTAATAAAAAATAATATAAAAGTCGATGACAAGGGTATGGATTACAGTTGGGAATATTTAAACTAATTCGCACTAATCTACATTAAATGATATTAAACTTATTCGCAGTCCTTTTTTCTTTATTCTACTTTTTCTCTTTAATCAATCATTTATTCCTTATTGAATCATTTACTGGATATAAATAAAATCTATAACTGAATGACATATGATATCACTTTTTAGATTTCTTTTTCGATTTCTTTTTCGATTTGGATTCATTAAATAACCGTTTAGCTTCTTCTAATTTTATTTTAGCTTCTTCATTGGATGGTGAAATATCCAACACTTTTTTAAAACTTAAAATTGCAGGTTCATACCGTCCTAATTCAATATTTATCAAACCAATAAAGAACCATGGTTCTGTGGCATCTTCCTTTAGTTTTAATGAATGTATGAAAAAATCTCTTGCCTTATCAAATTTCTTTTCTTTAAAATACACTTTTCCATATGATATATCGCTTAAATAGCGCTCGTTTATAGCTTGCTTTTTTTCTTCCTCTTTTTTGTAATCAAATTTAATTGGTTTTTTCTTTAGTAAATTCTCTTGCAAATTTTTACGATAGACTAAAAATGCTAAAAGGAGAAGTATAAAGAAAGGAACCATTAAATTTCCTAATGTAGATATTAGCAAAGAAAGCAGTAGAAATAACAACGATAAACCCAATAAAGATAAGGCAATAATTTTATTCTGCTTTGAAGTTAAATAAATTCGAATTTGACGATAAATAATCCATAGTAAAATTCCACCTAAAAGGCTAATTACATTTATCCAATTAAAAGTACTAAAATCGATGAAAATCATAAAGCTCATAAAAAATAATGATGGTTAAACTAAAAATTTGGCTAAATTATAAGAATGATTTTGGGGCAAAGATGAAATATATTTAATCATTATCAAATCAGAATTCATAAAATCGAACAAAATTCTTATAAGGATCAGTTGCAGATATTATTACTAATGAGTTGTTGAGGGAAAAACGTGGCGATCGCATACTATTTGAACGATGATACTGATACTCCCGCCCACATGCAGACAGTTGAAGGTATATTTAAACGCTTTCATAGCTCATCGGAGGGACTATCAACAGAAACAGCAAATTTACGTTTAAAGAAGGCGGGATCGAATAAAATACCCAAGCGAAAAAAAAGTTTTTATCAGAAATATATAAAACCTGTTGTAAATTTGATGATGTTGATTCTGTTTATTGCCGCACTGGTTCAAATTTTCTTTTATTACGAATATAATGAAGGATCACTATTTGGACCCGTGGTTATTATATTTATTTTACTTCTTAATTTAATTATCGGAATGCGACAACAATATAAAGCTGAAAAGACGTTGGATGCTTTAGAAAAATTAACTGCTTTCAAAGCCAAAGTATTAAGAGACGGACATATCATAGAGATATCTACAGATCGAATAGTTCCTGGAGATATTATGATTCTTTCTCAAGGAGATTTTATTTCAGCAGATGGCAGATTAATAGAAGTGAATGATTTTTCTGTAAATGAATCAATTCTGACAGGAGAAACAAATCCAGTAAACAAAATTGTAAAAAGATTGGATAAACGAGATTTGGCACTTCAAGAACAGATAAATATGGTATTTAATTCGACATTTGTTGCTTCAGGAAATGCAAAAGCAGTGATAACTGCAACAGGAATCCATACTGAAATCGGGAAAATATCGAAAGGTATTGTACAAAAAGAGAAACGAGACATTCCATTACAGCACCAAATGAACAAATTGGCAACAGGATTGGGTTTGCTTGTTTTAGTAATTATAGTTCTTTTGTTTTTAGTTCAATACTTGCAACACGGAGTAACAGATCTAATCTCTGAAATAAGTTGGTTGATATATTTAGCTGTAGCTGCGATTCCTCTTAATTTTCCGATTATTACAACATTAATTCTACTTACAGGGGTAATTCAACTAGCTCGAAAACAAGCAATTGTCAGAAACTTAAATTCTGTAGAAACTATGGGAAGATTAACCTATATCTGCACAGATAAAACTGGAACATTAACAAAAAATGAAATGACTGTTCAACAGATTTATCATGATGGCAAAATCTATCATGTTGATGGAATTGGTTATAAAGCAGAAGGAAAAATCACCTTAGATAAGAAACCTATCGATATTATGCAAAAGTTATATCTTTGGAAATTAATTAGTATTGGAGCAGTTAATAACAACGCACAATTTCAAGAAGAAACAATTAAACTCAAGAAAGGAAAAACATCTCAATTGAAAGTTCTTGGAATGCCAACTGAAGGTGCATTATTAATTCTAGCAGAAAAAGCAGGAATAAAACCAGAAGTAGAACGATCAAATCATGAAATGATCCGTGAAATTAGTTTTAGTTCAGAAAGAAAATGTATGACGAAGATAATAAAACAGGAAGATCAAGTTCAGGCAATAACCAAAGGCGCTGTTGAAGTTTTACTTTCCTTAAGTTCTTTTACAATTGTAAATGGAGAAATTCAACCTTTAACTGAAGATATAAGACAAGAAATTCTTAAATGGACCCAAAATTTCGCTAAAAGTGGATTACGAACTCTTGGTTTTGCCTATTCTACATTACATGCCACAATAAATTATAAAGAAATAGAACCTAAATTAGTAGAAAAAGATTTGATATTTCTTGGATTCGTTGGAATTTTAGATCCACCTCGTGAAGGTGTTCCAGAAGCAGTAAAAATATGCCAAGATGCAGGAATAAAAGTTGTAATGATAACTGGAGATCACCCAATGACTGCATTAGCAATCGCAAAGAAAACTAATATTTATCATGAAGGTGATTTAATCGCCAGTGGCCATGAGATTAGAAATATGGATATTGATGATATATTGAAAACTACTGTCTTTTCAAGAGTTGCACCAGAAGATAAAGAAATCATTGTAAAATCGCTTCAATCGAAAAATCAAATTGTTGCAATGACAGGTGATGGAGTAAATGATGCTTTAGCTCTTGAAAACGCAGATGTTGGAATTGCCATGGGATTAAAAGGAACTGATGTGGCGAAAAATGCTGCAGATTTAGTCCTTACAGATGATTCATTTAAGACTATTGAAACTGCACTTTATCATGGTCGGGGTTTGTATAATAATATTCGATCAACGATTGTATTTCTTTTAATAGTTGATTTGATGGAGTTATCAGTTTTAACCACAATTTCTTTATTATTTGGTGGAGAATTCCTAAACTCATTCCAATTATTAATCTTATATGCATCTATACACTTTTTCCCACCAATTGGATTAATTTTTGATAAATATTCTTTAGATTTAATGAAAGAGCCACCAAAAAAAGTTGGAGAGCCCCTTATCACGCGTTCTTATAAATTTATGATGTTTATTCAAATTATATTTATTGCTCTACTCCTTATCGGAATTTGGCATGCAGTTTATAAAGGAGTGTTACCACTAAATTCAGAGAATTTAACAGATGTAATATTTACAAATCCAATTACTAACGAAATTCATACGGGATACACGTATAGAGGAGATAGAATAATATATGAACCTGGTATCAACGATGATCTCTTTCGTTTATTTAAAGCGCAATCCATGTGTTTTATTTCACTATTTATGTGTGAAATTTGGGTAGCATTGGAATGTAATTCAAATAAACGGAGTCTATTTAAAAATCAATTCAATTTTGTAATGAATATTTTACTTTGGTTTTCTATTGCAATTCTTATCTTTTTAACTCAAAATCCAGTTGCACGTGCATACCTAAATATTGTACCTTTAAGTAAGATGGATTGGATTATAGCGATAGGATCTTCTTTTATATTTTTGTTTTTTGTTGAAATTATAAAAGCATTTTTACGGAAAAATCAAAAATAAAAGCATATACTCCAAATACTCCAACATCTTTTTTTTTCTTTATTCTTTTATCTGTCTTTTTGTTTTGGATAAATAGTATTCAAAAAAGAACAAAAAAAATTGCTACTAAAATAGAATATCAAATAGTGAAGTCCAGAAGAAAATCATTAAAATTCGTTTTTCAATTTCAGAAAAGTATCGAGCTGGAACGTTTTTTTTATATGATATATATTTTTCTTTGAATTTTGGAATTAAAATTTTTTGTTCTTCAACAACTCCATTAATAGATTGAATTATAACTAAAATTATCCCAATACTGAGAAAAATTAAAGATCCTGTAATACACCCAAAGAATAATCCATTTATCATAAACATTCCATACATTGGATGACGAACTTTCTCATAATATTTTTCAATAAGCAATTCATTAGGTAAACGGCTATTTTTATCAATTACAGATCTATTTTGCACAGAAATTCTAATTATTCGTAAATTTGCATAGATATAAAGGCTAATTGCTAAAATATATTGAAAAATATCCAATATAGTAAAATTAAGTTCATACCACCATTTTTTTTGCGGAAATGCAAGTTGATAAAAATTTTGGGTGAATATTGGAATTTGAGAAATTAAAATGAAAAATAACCCCACAATAAAACCGATAATTACAAATAACATAAGATTTTTTTTTTGAGAAGAAAAAAAATCTCTAATTTCATCTGAAAGATAAGATTTCATAGCAGATAGAGATAATATAAAATAGTATAAAAGATTTTTCAAATCTACATGAGTTTGAGCAAGAAGTGGTAAAAAATTTAACCGATTTTAAAAATGGATTTAGCAAAATTATAGTTCCCACACAATATCATAGTTGGAAAAAGTAGTGGCATTATAGTTGACTTTTTAGATAATTGCACTGATATCTGAGTCAATTAGTCGTTAAAACGTTAGTCTAGGGCGGGCAGATGTGAAATAGGTTTATAATCAAATCCAAAATGAATATAAAATTACAAAATAAGATATTTTAGCAGTTTTAGATTATACTACGAAAAGCATTCGTGAAGAGAAGATTTTTAGAATTGAAGCTTAATAGAAAAGATGATTGGGATGAATTTCAAATGAATACTTTTAGATAATCCTAGAAAATCTTTAATATTAAATCAATTGAAGGGCTTTTTTCATCAATTTTAAAGTTGATTTATCATATCTTTTTTCAATTTCCCATAATTTCCAACACTTATGAAATTTATTTTTCGTCAACTGATTCTCTTTAACTAAACGCAGGCAAAATGACCACAATTGAAATGTAGGTATTTTTAAAATTGTGCTCTGATAAAATAGATCCCGATCATCGGTGACTATGGTTACTTTATCTCTTAAGCCGATTATTACGAGATCTTGATCAGCAGAATCGAATGGTTCAAGCAGGTACTTTGATATTTTTGAATTTCTTTCTTCTTCAGTAAGAGGGATGAAAATAAAAGGGAAATTAAAGAAATTTTCCAGATTGTAATTTGAATATTCATTCATTAACTCATTGGTCCAAACAATTCTAAAATCTTCCAAAATTGGGCGTAAATCAACATGAAGTTTATTAAATATATTTCTAATTCGAAGAAGGGAACATGTATCAAAGGATAGCAACATTAAATTCAACCAATTGACTTTTTTTTATATTTATATTTTATTTAAATTTTTGTAGAACCTAAGTTTTTTGATCGATTTTTATCTTAGAAATTCTTCCCGTAAATGATTTTTATACATGAAAATTAGGACGATGTGAATAATTAGTTAAAAATTGATCTCAAATCTATTAATTT
>NZ_JBPLBG010000003.1:0-38736 GCF_054039255.1 Candidatus Harpocratesius sp. | reverse complement strand
TATTATGAAAAATTAAAAGATAAAAAAATGTTTGAAGCCACATCCGAAAATTCAGATAATAAAAGAAAAAGAACTACCCGTTTTACCATAATTGACGATCAAAAATCATAGTTTTTGATAATTTTTTCATCTATTTTATCCAGGGCTTTTTCAATTTCATGAATTGATTTTGAACATCCAATCATATTTTTAACTCGTAATATAATCAGGTGAGCGCCAGTGTTCATGCCGAATTGAATAGGATTAAAAATGTCTGAGATTTGATTATCTAATTTTTCAAAGTTTACAATTTCTTCCAAATTTTTTCCTCCTTGACATAAATCAGTGCTACAAAAGTGATACACAATCTTGCAAATTATCTTATGATTATGAGAATTGCTCTCGACATAAATAAAGTTCAGTGAAAATATAAACTCTTCGAATGTATACATATGCATACTTCACTTATTAATGATTTAAACACTATTTTTGAACAGAATAGGAGTTCTGAGACAGTGAGGGATGAGTGAAAGTAAAATGAAAACCTTAATTTGTTTTTTCCTCGTTCTTAAGTAATAATTAATTCGAGAAATGAATATGTGATCGTAGTGGGATAAAAAAGACTCCAGATTTTAAAATAAATAACTGGACAAGCTCGCCAAGCTTAGCTCAGCTTAGCTATTAATATTTTTACAATTAAAGCAATATCTCGAAAGATTTTTAAGCTTCGGAAATACACAGTAATATAAAGGTGTGGTTATGGGGAGAAAAAAATATATTCCGCATTTAGCAGAATTCTATTTTAAACCTGAGTTTAATTGGGATCACGAGGATTGTTATCGATTATTTTCCGAGAATGTCAAACCCTACTATGATTCAATCCAATATCAAGATTGTATTCAGGGTATGAAGGATATGGATCCCAACAGTGTGAATCTAATCATTGCGGATCCTCCATTTGGGATCAATTTTACTGGAAAAGAAGCGATTTATAATCGCAAAGCAAAGAATGTGGTAGATGGATATGTGGAAATTTCAGATTATCCTTCATTTTCTGAAGCATGGATTCGTGAATTGCCTCGAATAATGAAACCAGATGCTTCTGCATTTATTATTTCTGGTTGGACAAACTTAGAATATATTCTTAAAGCCATTCGAGAAGCTAACTTGCATTTAATTAATCATATCATCTGGAAATACCAATTTGGTCCGTTTGCTTCCAGGAAATTTGTGAGTTCCCACTATCATATCATTTGGGTGGTAAAAAATCCAAAGAAGTATTTTTTCCATCGAATTGAGCATTATAATTTGGATGTATGGGATGAGATCCCCCGTACATATAAAATGGAACAGAAAAAAAATGGTACTAAACTCCCTGAAGAACTGGTAAAGCGGATGATTGACTTTACAACACGCCCAGGAGATTTAGTATTCGATCCATTTATGGGTAATGGTACAACGGCAATTGCTGCGAAATTAAATTACCGGCATTATTTCGGTTTTGAGATGAATCCGAAGATGCAACAAATTATTGACTCAAATTTGGCAAACTGTGAATTGGGCGCAGATTATATTCCTTATCGCGAAAGAATTAAAACACCAGAAGAATTAGCAAAGGATCTTGATCCGTCCTACCGAAAAGCGTATGAGATTTATTTAAAACGAGAAAAATTAAAATCTAAATCTTCCTAATTGAGATTCTAATTATATTTTTTCGCTGTTTCTTTAAGAAATTTTATTTTCCAGATTTTACATCATTTCAAACAAGACGTTCTTCAGGATGGTTAGGTGAATTGGCTTCAAATTTACGCAATTCTAATGACAATCCAAGAACAACATCCAAATATAAAATCAATCTGTTCCACAAAGAATTACAGGAGAAGTTTAGAATTGGATTTTCTCCTTTAAACTTAGATTTAGATGATTTGGATGTAGAAGATGAAGAAGAAATATAGTTTTTCGAATTTTTTCTATCATCCATCTCAATAAATCATATGTTCTTAGTCATAATACTTACTCTTGAAAGAGTTATTTGAAGAAAATAAAAATGATCTTGATTTCAAAAGAGCATATTATATCTATCTAAAAGAAGTGAAAACAGAATCGTAGTTGGTTTTTTCCTTTAATTTATTTACAAAGATAAGGTTTTTAACGGTATGTTAAAAGTTACTAATTATGACTGATTTTGATATGAATGTCATAAAAGACGAAGCTAATGAAATTATGGAGAATCTTCATAGCAAATTAGGCATGGTTCGGAGGGGAGATGGCAGTTTTGACCCAGCTTGGCAAGTTTATGGGAAAGATGCGATAGAATATATGGTTAATCATAATATGCCATCGGCTCGACAATTTGAATGGCCTAATTTCTTTATTAAAAATATCATAAGAATGGACTTGTGTGAACCAAATGGAAATTGGAAAAAATACGATGTTGGATCAAAATATCGAATGAAAAAGAACTATTTATGGGATATTAGATTTCATGATCACGATGTTGAAGATATGATATTATCCGATGTTGAAAAATTTGAAGAAGAGATTGTAGAACATAATGGAATAGGAATTGTTTATCTTGTGGCAAAAGTGACAAAAGATGACGATTTTAAATTGTATGAATGGCGTGAGAAATTCTTAGGACAAAGCGATTATCAGAAAAAAAGAAGACAAGAAGGTGTTCAACGCAGAAAATTAAAAAAATTTTTTGTACCATATTGGAGTATTGCTATTTTTATTAAACCGGAATATTTAGATCAAGATAATGATTGGTTAGGTATTTTTGAACAAGGAAGAAATGCTAATGATAGCGAACGCAATCCAAAATATAAACTGATATTAAATAAAATACCTGACTATGTGGAGGTTGGACGAAGAAATTTTAATTTTGATCCTGAGGATTTTAATGAATACTTTTAATATTAGCCATTTTCATTGTTCCTCTTCACATTTCAAATCTGTGTAAATTGTACCTTTAATTTTTATGCATTTTCAATTTTCATTAGAATCAATACGAAGAATTCTTTTTTTATATTCGTAGGTTGTTCGTTATTTCTTCTATTAATCCTATTATTATATGACTATTGTGCTATGTTACCTCATAAATGTAATACAATTGTGCTACTTTTTGCTTTTATTGAAATACAATTTCATAATTTCACTTCATGTGCTAATTTCAAAATTTTTTCTCTTGTTATTTTAAACAAATTAAGTCTTGACAATTACTCTTTATCATAATTGTTAAAATCTTCTCTTTTTTGCATTTTTTATAAGGCAATATATTTAGAAAAATGCAAAACGAAAAATTAGCAATTACAAACATGATTAAGAATTTCTTAATTCCATTCATTTGAGAATAAAAATTCCATTGATTAAGAAATTGAAGTGTTGCTTCCCAATTGTATAAAATATTGGTTGTAACAATTGCAAGACCTAATAAAAAAATACATTTATTAATTCCATAATATTGTTGTCTTCGGGCAATTTGTGCTTTTCGCTCTGCTTTTATCACACGATGTGATTATAATAATGGCCAAAAATCAGAATGTTATTTCAAGATATTCAATTAAGAATGGTTGGCTTTCTGTCGAAAGTCGAACATTTACCAAAATCAAACGGACAGAAATTCGATGCGAGTCTATCATGAAAGTAGAATATGAAAATTCGCGCCCAATTCTTTTATTGCCCTTAGGAATGATTTTGTTTTTTTGCGGATTAATAGTGTTATTTCTAAAGATTGATTTATTTTTTGGGACTTTTCTTATTGCAGCTGCAATAGGTTGCGGTGTTTTATTTTTTATAATCAAGAGTTCATTCATTATAGTTCATTCTAAAACCGAACGCACCAGACTTCCAGGTATTAATGAAAAATTGTACGAACGATTTCTTCAAGATTTGAATAGTGAAATCAAGAAAAAAGAAATTATTATTAAGAAATCAAATTCTGGTCTTGTTCGGAATCCCACTTTCTTAAATCAACCATAAAATCAAAATTAGAAATCTACCTATTAATATATTGCTACACATCAATTCTACACATAAAAAATTAGAAAAATTCCAACAGTTTTCACACCAATTTGTTTATAAACAAAAAATCGCGCTCAAAAAATAAGAAAATTCTTACCACTTTTTATTTTCAGTTTAATTTTTTTGTTTTTTTGTATAAAACATGCAAATATTTTGAGCGCGATTTTCAGCTTTTCGCATTCGAATTGAGTGAAAAAAGTGACAAACTGATCGATTTGCGTGGCACCACGCACCCCAGCACATACATTAATCTCATAGTGATTTTTCTATCATTTGCTGTAATGCTCTGTAGGTCGTTATGGTGATCTGATCTGTTATGGTAATCTCAAACCATGTTGTTGTAAGTATGTTACTATGAAAAATTCAACCACTACTTCTGATCAAATTTCGCTTTTTTTGGAGATCAATATGGATGAGATCATTACCCTTAATCTCATGCGATCTTTTACATATGAACACTTGCAAATTATGCGCTATCTTGATTCATTAGCAGGTGCAAATGTTGCAGCAATTGCTAAAAGAACTGAATTGCATAAAAATGCCTTAAGGAAAAAATATCTCAATCAGTTAATTGACGGGTCATTGCTGCAGTATGATGATATTGGAAATATTTACTCGCTTACAACATTCGGTCATCGTGTTATTCGGGTAATTACTCTGCACTACCCGCAAGAATTACCTAAAATGAGTTTCACGCAACGCATTACAACGTTTGTAATGCTTTCGAGATTGTATTCTCGAGACTTTATGACAATTGACATGATGAGGAAATTTCCCGGCACACCATCTCGGGAAGGGTTGAGACATATCATGAATCAATTGATTAAACTCAATTATGTTCGTAAAGGAAAGGTTTTAACGTATTATATTTCAGAACAAGGACGAAGATTCATGCAATGTTACTGGGATCTCTATTATATATATATATCAGACGAACAGACTTGGATGAATGAAAACAATCAAAAAATTATAATCCCCGCATCAATAATGCAATTGAATTTCACTGACCTTGATACATATAATGTAATGTTGTTTCTTCAAGAATTTTATCGGGATTTTAGTTTCAGTATCAAACAGCTTCGCAATCGATCGTACCTTAAGATGCGAAAAGTATATGATATAATTGAAACTGGAGAAGGTATGGAATTATGGACTGAACACCCCACTGATGGAATGAACTGCATTGGAATTAATTCAACATATATGGTTGATAATCTCATCTATGCATGGAATACAACCGACCGATTGTTAGAATAATGAACAAAAATGCTCAAATTTAGATCATGCATAAAACATAAATATTGTTTGCTCGAGAAGTAAATTATGGACAATGAACAGTTACTGGAAAAATTGCATCAAATTGATCTTGGTTTTTCTGAAGTGGAAATAACTTTTCTCAACAAAGTTGTTCAAGCATTACCTCTATTAAAGATAAAAATTCAAGAAGAAGATAAAGATTTTGCTCATCTCATGCTAAGAATGCTTTCTCCTGAAGAAATTGCTTCAGGGTTATTTTTTTCAATAAAGAAAAAATTACGTTGTAGAACTGGTGGGCGCAAATCGCGTATTGCACAAATTAAATCTTATTTATTTATGGATTTAGAATACCTCAAAGGCAAAACAATAAAAGAGGTGCGAAAATATGCATTTGAACGTTTCAGTGATGCATATGCAAAATCAACTATATATCAAGCAGTAAAAGAAGTTTATAAATCCTATTTTTAAATCTTTTTGATGAAATTAATTATAAGAAAGTAATCAGAAAAACATTTCTATTATGGAACTGAAGAAATACTCTGAAATTTCGATATAGTTAATTTTGTCGGAAGTTTCATTTTTTCTTAGTAACTCAACTAATCTTTCTCTGGTAAATAATATTTTGTAATAGCAGTATCATATCGACGGTTTTTCCAAATAATAATCTCCGATTTCCACATATTTGTATTTTTATTATCGTATATACAATTTTTAGACAGTCTATTATAAATATCCATTGAGATTTCCAAATGATAAGGATTCTTTGCTTGATTTGCGATTGCAACCGCAAAATTTACGCTTTTTCCAATATATACTAAATCATTATTATCATTTTTATCCGATAACCCTGCTCGAATCACATAAACATCCCCAATATCAAGGCCAATTCCGAAATCTAATTTTGAATATTTTTCGAAATATTTAGAAAACCTGATATCTAAATACCATGTTATTTTCATTGCACATTGAACTGCATTTTCAATATCTTTTTGAAGTTTTCCAGGCCAAAATGCTAATATACTATCACCTTGAAAATCTCGAATTCGTCCTCCATAATCTTTTATGCATTCTGCAACGATTAACAGAAAGGTTTTATGTATTTTACCTGCTGTTTGTTTTTGATGAATGAAAAGCAATTCACTTGAATCCCGAAGGTCAATACAAAATGTAACCATTTTTACTTTTATCGCTTTTTTATGTATAGAGACATTATTAATATTTGGAACATAATCAATTTCTGTAATTTCATAATCTCCAGAAAGATAGTCCTTGACTTTATTTTCTAAATCACGTGTTGAAACCATTTTTTTTCACCCAGTTTTTTATTAAATTAAGTGTAAGATTAAAGTAAAGATAAGAATAAAGATCATGTAACTTAGATTTCCGATAAGAATTATAAATAATGTAGAGAGAATTTTCATTTTTTTCTGAGCAATTTTTGAAATTTGATAAATTTGCCTACAATATTCTTCAGAAAGTTGTCTTTCATCTAAAGCATCAATTTTAGAAATATATTCATCTGAGTCTTTATAACTTGCAATATGTCCAAAATAGAATGTGCCTTCTCTACTAATTTCTCCTTCTTCTTGTGATTCTCTGGGATATATTACAGAGATGGAGAGTATAATTCCTGCTATTGAAGATATAAGAAAAAGCCCTAAACATATTATATAAACCCAAAATAAACCAGGTGAATTCACTTGAATTGGATCTTTTAGAATTTGGAATGTATCTGATAGAAGGGCTCCTGCCATACCCGCTGATATAATGATACTTTGAATTGTAAGTGCTGTACTTGCTTTAGAATCAGCAAAATTTATCATTTCCTGATTGTTTTGAAAAGCTAAGTTTAAAAAGTCATTTTTATCTTTAATTTTCATTTTGAATCATTCATATTATTATTTCATAATGAAATTTAAATAGGTTTCATTTCGATTTTAAATAATTTCACATTGCAAGAAGAAATTTTTTTGTCCATTCTTGTTGATTTTTTAAATTCTTAAGTTTACAAGTTAAGACTTTTTTTTAAATATTATTTTTACTACGTTTAATCTTAAAACCGACTTTATTTATAATCGTTTTTCTCCATTGTATCTTGTTAATATTTAATTTTGTTGAAATAAAAGCATCAATTCATTCTTTAATTTTTCTTTTGTTAAATTTTTATTCATCTTCCCTAATTTTTTGGTTTTAAGTCAACGATATCAACATTATTTCAATTATTTTTGAGGAAAATTTTTGTCGGATAATTAGCTTGAAAACTTAAGAATTATAATAGATATTTTGTTTTTAATAATGAACACAATTTTTTTAAGATTCATTAACAAATAAAAAAATATTATTTGTATTGATTAAATCAATGAAAAAAGATCAAAAATGACAACAGAGATATTAGTTATGAATAAGTATGGCGTTGCTTTGGCTGCAGATAGCGCTGCAACGATTGGTTCAAAAGTTCGCAATACATCATTAAAACTTCATATGCTTTCAAGACAGTTTCCAGTTGGAATAATGATATACGGCTCAAATTCGATCTTTGGTTATCCTATTTCGTTATTTATCAAAGAATTTCAATTGAAATCTCGCAAAAAACCACTCAATATGTTAGAAAATTATGCAAATGAATTTATTGAATTTTTAGAAACAAAAATCGAATTACATGATGAATCTGATTTTGAGGATCAATTAAAAACTTATTTTATTTTAAATGCAGAAACCCTTGTAAATGAAGCTATATCAAATACTGACCGTGAACTTGAAAGGAGTAGTAAATTTTACTATAAAAAATTAATAGAAAATTTAAAAAACATTATTGGAAGTTTGGAATCAGAACTTGAAGAATCAGAATATTATTATAATGGAACAGATGAAATTTTAACAAAAATTAAAATAGAAGGATCAAAAATTTCTCAAATAATAAAGGAAATATTCGAAAAAGAATTAAAAATTCCGCAGAATTTGATAAAAAAAACGATTGATCTCATTTATCTTTCAATAATTAAAAAAAATGAGTTCTTTCTCGCAAATTCTTCAGGATTTGTTATTGCAGGATATGGAAAAAATGATTATTTTCCTGTTGCATATGAATTTTATATTAATTTTTGGTATAAAGATTGCATCTTTTATAGTAAAGGAGAACCTCAAAAAATATCTACAAAAAATCCCGTTAAAGTAATGTCCTTTGCTCAAAACGATATGATAAATAGTTTTTTAGAGGGAATTCATCCTATTATAAGATACCTTCTTTTAAATTTGATTGAAAATGATTTAGATCAGTTTTTCAAAAAAGTTCAAAATTCCCTAAAAAAGAAAATTGATTCAAAGGATTTGAACAAGATAAAAACCTTAATTAAAGATACAAAAGATGAAATCCAACAAGAATGCAATGAGATAGGCGAGATTTATAAGAATCAAGCGTTATATCCTGGATTAATTCATTGCGCAAAAGATGAATTAGCAACAATTGCAGAAACATTAGTTTCTCTCACTTCATTTCATCGGAAGATATCTCTACATCCCGAAACAGTAGGAGGCCCTACAGATGTTGCTGTGATTACTAAAGAAGACGGATTCATTTGGATTAAAAGAAAATTCTATTTTAATAAGGATCATAATTTAGATTATCTTAGACGTGTAAATAATATTAAATGACAAATAATAATGGAAAATTTTTGAGCATTATAAAAAAAAACATTAAATATTTAATTATTGTAACTATAAATAATATGAATATAATGGTCGGGAGGAATAATTCATGGAATATAGAATAGATTATAATATCGTTAGTAAATCTTATGAACAAAGGCATAACTTCATAAGGGAAGCTAAGAGGATGTTGGATGAGCGCAAATCTCTTCGGAATACAAAACAAGATGATAAAAAATAAGGTTTTTAATTTTTTTATTCTTTTAAATTAATTAAATTATGGTATTGGTATAGCTATAACTATTTTTGGATGAATTTTACAATAAATAAACAAGTAAAAAAACAAAGATGTTTTTTTTACTTCGGAGTTAATAATGATCTAATAGATTTTTGACTTTATCAATAATCTCGTTCATCTTTTTTGTTTTCAAAGAGCCAATTTTTTTTTTAATTAATTTTTGATGCCCTGTAAATAAACAATCATAATGAATGACAGATTTGTTAACCAAAAATCCTGAAGATAAGTTTGTATTATCAATAGGGATTTTGAATTGTCCCGATTTAATTTTAGACGTAATTTGGCACATAATATTATTCACACCAGGAAGTCTACTTAAGATTAAACATGGACGGACTTTAGATCCAATATAATGATCAGAAAAGGGAAAGTCATAAAGTACTATATCACCTTTGGAACTCATAGAATCACCAATTTTCACTAAGAGTTAGTTTACTTCCATAGAGGCATATTTCTTCTTGAACTGATTCCAATAATGATATATGAGAAATTTCCAATAGACTTTTTATTTCATTTCTTTTAGCTTGAGGTTCAATGGTAAAAATATCCCAATCACTATAATAATGCATATCGAAAATTTCATGGGTTTTCTTATCATATTCTGCCACCTTTTTTCCATTTACTTTCATATTATACACAATATCTTGGCGTTTTTTCCATTCAAGTTCACCAAAATGATATTTTTCTATGATATTTAACATAAATAAAAAAGGTTCAAGATGATCTTGGGCATAAGTCTCAATCCAATCCAACACATGATATGCATTTTCATTTAATTGCAGAAAATCTGTCTTTTGTTTATTTTCTGGTTCTAATTCAGGATTGTAATATGCAAAGGGAGAATGATCTAATTTATCCCGGTTTCCATATACTTGTAGTGAAATAGGGCCTTTATTATTCATTTTAAATTGACTTCGAAAAAGAACTTTCTTCTGATTATAGGACTCTAATTTTATGATAAATACATATTTCATTGAATCGATTGCGCTTAGCCGATATTTGGGCATTTGCCCTAATAAAAAAATATATAAGATTTGATCTTCCAAAGGCACATCGTTCCTTCTTGTAGGTTCCATGATCATTGATGCCATTTATACAATTATATAAATAGGTCGATAATTTAAATACATTGCTAAGGATCCTTAATGGTTTCGCCAATTACGGGTAGAGGGGGCATAGTCCGGATTTTCTCCGAAATAAAAGACGGATAAAAACAGTTCATATAATATCAAAGATCGAAGAAAAGAATTGATAGAAATGCTCTACATTAATGGATTAATATAGTAATTGAAAGTATTTTGAATGAATTAAATTCTTGTTAAAGATATATAATAATTTAAATTTGAAAAAAATCATCAATTCGAAAATCGACGATATATATAATTAAAAGAAAAATATCATTTATCAGAAAAATTGATAAAGAACTATTTTACAATTGATTTAATCGTAATAAATCATCCCGTGAAGCATTAAACTCGAATTTAATATTTAATGATAGATCAGCTAAATCTAACAATTTCCATGAATTAATCTGAGAAAAATCATCTGCAATATCAAAAAATGCTGATAGATGATATGCATCCCCTCTAAGTGTAGAGATTCTTTCGCCTGGAGAAAGATAGAAATAACGAAGATTTCCTGATCTGTTAAGATTTGAAGTTTTCGGGGATAAATAGAATTTAATTCCATTAATACTAATTTCTCCACGAGGATATCCTGCATTTGAAGAAAAACCTTTTGCAATTATTCCAGATTCCCTATTAAATCGTTTTATTATCTCATTTAACATCATATTTCCCATTTTTAACATATTATCTGGAAAATTTCCAGCAACATTTAATTCTTGAACAGTTGTATTTATAACTTCCTTAATTTTATCTATCGCTTGGGAGATGGCAGGATCTGAAAGATCGACTCGAAGAACTGTGGCGCGTTCGCTCGAATCCAAGATGTTGGTAAGGATTTCTAAAACTTCTTTAAAATTTAGATCATTAAATTGATATGATAGCATTAAAGTAAATTGCTGTTCATCATCATGGTCCATATGAACGAATATATGTATTGTTATAATAAAAATATTTAATAATTCCTTAATATAAAGTTAGGAAAAACTAGAAAAAACTATCAAGGTGTTTAAACTGAATTGTTTCTTTCAATTGCATTTTTTGCAAAGTATCGATAACAATCTGTTGACGTATTCCATCAATCTTTGATTTTGGAGGTTGGAACTTCATTAAATTGCCTTGCATTAACATTCTGATGAGATATTTTATAGTTTCATGATAATGTGGAATTAAAATCGGAGTATCTGGTAAATAATTTAATGCAGATTGAAAAGTATTCAAAATTACTTCTTTATTGGGAAATTTCTCATATCCAAATCCTTGTTTATTTAGTAAATTTGCTACTGCAAGAGTTGTTCCCGTTCCTGCAAAAGGATCTAAAACTGTTTTGGAATTTGGAACTAATTTCATGCATTTATAGGGAAGACCATAGGGAAATGGTGCAGCATGGCCTTTCTTAATTTTTCTTCCTGTTGTTTTTTCATAACAAATATGCCAAACATTTCCTGCATCACGCAAATCCATGTCACTATATCTCCCAATATTAGATTTATCTGCATATGGTATCCCGATGGATTTAGGATCTATGGAATAACGGGATTTTTTCTTGACAAACATAAAAATATGTTCCCAAATATTATTTAATCGTCGATTTCCCCCAGATGGTGTATAATGTCCTTTTCCATAAATACTCTTAACCCAAATAATATCTTGAATGCGAATCCAATTGGCTTGTTCTGCGAGTTGAGCAACTTTTTCCGATAATCCTTGACTATCGGCTGCATCCCCAATATTTAAGAAGAACACACAAGAATCTGAGGCCACACGATAGCATTCTTTCCAAATTTCTAACAAAAATCGAAAATATTGCGAAAAAGATTTGGAATCGTTATATTCTGTTTTTTTATCTGAAACATATTTTTTTCCGCGATTATATGGAGGAGAAGTAATAATTAAATCGATTGAATTATCATTTAACTCTACCATCTTTTCGCATGATTTGAAGAAGATCGTTTGGGCGCCATATTGAAATCTATCGCTTTCAAGATTTGACTTTTGATATTCTCCCAAATTATGAAATTCATTTGTATATTCGAATATTTGCATATATCTTAACTTAAGTAGTAATTATATTTAATCATATCGGTGTTCATGCCGAGATCTTAAAATTGGTACTAGATTTGCTGAAAATGTACAATCGTCGCAAAGATATATTGTTGAAAAGAACGCGTTTCTGAAAGTTCTCCTTTCACTCAAATCAAGGAATATAATAATTTCTATCAACACCCCCCTCCATCCCTCCGGGGAAAATTATCCCTCCCACGCCTGCGCCCTTTAACAAGATTGTAGACCAACAGCACACACAACCACGCCCACGCCACACGAACAAAATGGGAAGAGGGGGTGTTGTTATATGGGGGAAAATTTAGTCGCTCAAAATAGCCTCAATGCAATGATGGGTGGGGAAAGATCTATGATGGTGGGGGAAAAATTAGCAAAAAAAGAAGACACCTAAGGTTTGATTGTAATGCGTTCTTTTGATTTACGAGTAAATTTAAGAATCTCTTCAGGAGAAAACTTATGGTAATGTTGTTTTTTGGTGTGAAGATTAAATATTTCAGCAACACATTCTGCGACCTTTCCTTTTTTTAGATCTTTTTGTGCAGCAAGTAATTCCGGTGCAAACTTTTTTAGAGGGATAGATTTTGATCTTCCTTTAAACAAAAAACACTTACACGAAACATAGCAAACTCGATTATCTTTATAGATAACTGTCAAATCGGGTTTGCTTTGACCCCCATCTCGTATGACCTTTTTAACATTTGGATCTTTTTCATATTGCGCTTTAAGCCATAACTCGAATTCCGCGCCTTTTTCTTCCGAAATATAACCACCTACTTTTGATCGAATCCTGGTAAATGTTGATTGGTCTGTTGGGTAATTATTTGGAAATTTTGCCTTCAATTCTTCCAGATCTACAAGTTGCTCATTCGTATATTGTGGATGATCCATCATAACGCGGTAAATCGCCAGATCCCGTTTTTGTGTTGTCCAATTTTTAATCGATTTTTGTTCTAAGATATCTAAGACTTTGTGCAAGTCGACATTAAATTCCTCATTAAAATTGATATTGCGCTTGATATTAGATTCTGTATTTGAATCATCTGTTTTGTGTTGTTTTTCAAATTTTGTTTGCACTAAAGCAATAAGCTTTTCATACTCCCCTTTTGGTAATGGAAGTGGGATATTTTCAGTATAATCAAGCCACAGGCCCAGATCCTTTTTAGCTTTTCCATCCCATCCATTTTTTACTGCAACCTCTAATAGTTCTTCTGCCCATTTTTCGCGCTCGGCACGCCGCTTTTTTCTATCAACACCTGAGGCACCACCTGATTCTTTAATTTTATTAAATGATTTTCGTTTCAACTCAAAATATTTTTGCGAATCCATGAATTTGATAGCATTGCCCATTGCGACTTTGATATAACCTAATGGAACATACCCGCTGGATTTAAACCGAGATTTTGAATATAGTAAAAGTCTCCCTTCGCATTTTGATGGATCTCCCGTTTTTTCCAGATATTTTTTTCCAGATTTTAAAAACCCAAAAGGTAAAAGCGCGTAATCACATCCCGGGATCACAGTCAATTCAGGGCATGCTTTCAAAAGTGAAATACCTGTAAAACGTCCGCGCTTGATGAGATTTCCTTCATTTTTTACCGTCGTTCGCGAACCATCCCCAGACATTTCATCCTCTTCATCTTGGATGATCATGGTGAAATCGGGCACAGATGTATAAGCCTCAAGGGTTTCAGCAGTATTGAAAGTCCAAACAAAATCCACATCACGATCCCAATATTCCTTATGTTTTTTCCGATAGTAAAGGTAGATAGCAACCAAATACGTCGATTTACCTGAATCTTGTTCACCGATAAAAATAAAATTAATATTCGAATTTCGTTTCGGATCTCCGGAACATTTCGCAATTCTTCCATCGATATAATCCAAAAAAATATCGGTGACGTTTCGCTTAACGGCTTCGGCAAATTCGGGATCTTTTTCGCATTGGCGCACAAAATATTCTTCTTGAATCGGGGGAAGTTCGTATTCGGAAAATAAAATTCGATGATAATCAATCTTTCGCTTGATATATGTCCCCGCAGAATCGAGTAAACTAATAAGTTCCTTAGCTTCCATTATTCCATCCTACTCCTTTTTGTTTCTTTCGATTCGTCATCACTATTTCCACCAATGGCGCGCTCAAGTTGCGATTTTTTCTTATAAATTTCAGATTGCAAAGGCCCTTGGATAAATCGAATTAAAGAATCGGAAGCATTCATCTGAATTCCAAGCGCCGATAGGATCATTAACCTCCGTATTTGCATATCTAAATTCTCATGATCTTCTAAGCAGTTGAGAAATTGGATAAAATAGCGAACTAATAAATCATATAGCAGTTTTCTATCTTTATCATAGGCATTTAACCGGTTTATCAAAAGATGTCGATATTGTTTTAATACATATCGTTCTTCTTCAGAAGCATCAGCGATTATCTTTACGGAATGGGCCAGATTCTTAGGGTTGAACTGTTTAGTGAATAATTCATGAACATTCCCGACATCAACCGAATCTATGAACTCAAACACAGATTCCATCTCTACTAAAAAAGACTCAAGAAGCTTTTCTTCTCTTTGCTCTTGACGATTGAAAGTAAGGACCGCTTGAGTATAATTTTTAATTAATTGGTTCATATTTTCGATATCTTTATCAGGCACGAAAGATCACCATCCCTGCTAAAAACCCAAGCCCCAAACATAACATCGACATAACAAATCCTGTAAGATTGATTTTATCCATTTTATATCGATTCCGCCAAGCGCGTTCTAATTCTCCACTGTGAAGAACGCGCGACAATTCTTCATTGATTTTTTTATCCAATTTGATTAATAAGTCATATATCTGGAGATCCTTGGATTTTATCTCATCCCGCAGATCTTGATCCTTATCTAACATCAGATCGGTAAGATAGGTCAGAGCTTTTAACCTGGTATCTGCTAATGAACGATCATGGACTTTCTTCTCTTGAAGAAGTTTCCTATCAATAAATACAGGAATACCCGCATAATAAGTTGCCAAACGAAAATCAAAATACCCTTTCCGTAAAGTAATTTCTTCATTTACTGGAGATCGACGACGTCTAAATTGATTAAAATATATTTTTTCTGGAACAGGAAGCAAATAAAACATATCCCGCATGGAATAAAATTTATCTTGTTCGAGATCCTCATCATCGTTAAAATCTATCGATGGATCATCGATTCTAACCACTTTATTACATCGACGGTAATATAAAAATAATTTTCCATCGAATTCTTTTTCTAATGTTGTTAAAAAAGGACAAATCTTCTCTAATAATTTTTGAATTGCCTCAGTTTTGATTTTTTTATATCGAATCTGAATTTCTGGAGAATCTCTCTCATCTTCTTTCACTTCTTTTAACTTTTTATGTAGTTCAGGCAACTCTTTTTCCATTTGCTGTTTCAAGATGTCGCCTGGATCATATTTGAATGCAGGCACATCTGACTCAATTGATTTGACTAAAGTTTGGAAGAAATTAGATTTCTCATATACTTCGAACATTTCTTCAGTCGATTTGATTTCAGTTGCAGAATCAGGATATGTTTGAATAAGATATTTATATGTATTAAAATCATCAAGTGATATTGTTCCTTCCATGGAATCCATTTCTCCTTGCTCCATTGCATAACCTTGTTGCCAATATTTCATTAGAAAATACAATGCAACGAACAATAGAATTCCGATGAAAAACCCTGCACCAATCGCTATATACAAAATAGTATTTGCTTGTTCTACTTCGGTTTTAATTTGAAGATATTTTTCTTGTGCATTTTCCCAAGCGCTTTGATTTAGCTTTCCTTGATTGTAATCAATTATCGCTTGATTATATTCTAAATCAGCGCGGCGTTTTTGTGTCGCAACAGTAATCATTACACCTCCACCCACAATTTCGATGATGAAAAACCAGATAAAAACTAACGACATCATCCAGATCACCCGCTGATCTTTATTTAACTGCTTTACTTTTTCTTTAAATGAAATTTTCTCACGTGGCTTTTTTCCCATGAGTTTAATTCTCATTCTTTCTAATCGTGATTGTTCCATATGGTTATTTCCCCCGCATTAATTTTTTCATTGCTAAGGCTATTATTGGAATTACTAATACCGAAGTAAATCCGCTCACTAATGTCAGCAAATGAAGATTCAAAACAGGAAGAGTATAACTCGTTCCGAAATTGACGATTATTATTCCAATCACCCAAGATAACATTAACACACTGCATAACCCTGACAGTAGCGCAATTTGTTTGGATTTTTTCGATGTTCTACCCAATTAATTTCACCTCTATAATTTTTACTACCGATATTAAAATTATTGTAAAAAAACTGAGCACAAAAAGCAAAGCGCGCAAGATTGATTTTTTAACCCATTCGCCCAATCCACGCGCTGCAAAATGACTGATAATCTTAACACCAAGATAATATGTAATAAATTGCCATAAAGTTTCAGTTATCGATTGCAAATAGATGACAAAGCCTGCTATTATCAGTAACGAATTGATAAAAATCTCCATCATAATCAAGATAAATTCTTCCCAATCGGGAAAACTATTGAGTTCGGTAATCCCTTTTTTCGGCGCGTTAAATATACGCAACACAGTCAAAATTGCAAACCAACTTGCAAATAATCCCATTATATTTGCGCCGATTGAAAAGAGAATTATATAACTTAGTTTTGTCACACCGGAAGATACATCCGTTATTTCCATATCATAAATTGTCTTGTATAATCCCCAAAAAATCAAAGTAGAGAAAGTATATTTGAAGATAAAATTCAAAATCTCTTCTCCCCACAAAAACAGCCCGGCTCGTTTATAATAAATTCCCTTTTGCCTATTTCTCATTTTTGACCAACCCCAAGAAGATCAGATTAAATATAGTGATAAACAGAACAGTTGATATAATCCATATTGGTTGCGGATCCCCAAGTGTTAACGTGACCAAAGTAGGATAAGTTCCGAATTTAAGAATTTTAACCAAAAAATTCGTCGTTTGAAACATTTCGGGATTATAAAGCGCTAAATACCAAAATGAACCCAAACACAAAACTATGATTGAAATGACTGTAGTCCATAACAACGCAAACATCATCGCACCAAATTTATAGCGCGCCGAAAATACAATGATGGTAATGAACAAACCTGCAAATGTCATTAGGATTGCTGCCCATGACAATATATTTGTCATGTCTGCGAGACTTAATTGATCTAAACTCGGCTCGATGGTAATAATAAATATAGGAAGTAATAATTGAGCAAGTATAATCCCAACTAATCCAGATAATAGCGTTATTCCTACAATTTGTCCAGGTTTCACAAACACCCCTCCATGATATTTTTTACAGGGATTGCCACAAATTGATCGGAATAATACCAAGCAATTATTACAGTTCCTGCTAAAATGACCAAACTCAAAAATAATTTTATGTAAAATTTCATCTTGATCACCTAAATTAGATTGTAGGTTGCAACTAAACTCCCTGCAGCAACAAAATTAATTGCTGCATGTGCTAACATTGGCACTGTGATATTTTTTGTTTTTACATACCAAAATGCTTGAGAAAACCCACCAAGAATAGTAATGGAATAAGTTGCAAAATTTGTGAGATAGCGCCCATGAGCAAAAACAAATAGCATTCCAGAGATAAGCACACAAATTACATTAATCGGGAGTAAATCAGAATTATTTTTAACTTTCATTCCATTTTTTTCATAAATGAATACTAATAACCCTTGTATGAACATGATAAGCGCGCCTCGATAGATTAATTCCTCAATTTCACCTCCTGTGATGAAAAAGAAATATACTTGCACCGCGGTGACTTGAAAGATGGTTTCGCTAAGTGCCATGATTATAAGTTGAATTCCAAAGTAGCAAGCAATACAAAGCACATACAAGAGAATATCTTCTGGATCAAATTGATTCCCAATAATGGGCTGTTTTTTTCCTTTTTTTGATTGAAATATTAGGCGTGAGACAAACATTATCATTAACGCTGCTGTTCCACGTAAGACATAACTTAGCGAATCTGGCGCAATTGGAGAAAAATCTGGATCCATTAAAAACACTGAATACAAAATCAATTGCGCTCCGATTGCAATTAGGCCAATAAATAATCCTATTATATCAATAGGATTATCATTTAACAGTAGTTGTTTTTTCTTCATATTTATCTTCTCGATCTGATTAGATCTACAGGATTTGCTGAAGATCCGACTTTTTTAGATTTTATAGAAGTGTTATATTTTATTATATCGATATTTTGCATTTTACGATAATTTCGGATGAATACAATAGCAAATGCAGCAATAAACATTATACTCCATAACACATCTATCGCTGTGATACCTGACACGTATAATTCTTCGTTTTGATATGCTTCTTCGTAAATTCCAAAGCTTATGGTCTTATTACTTGGAAGGGGTTCCCAATCGGATAGATATTCATTCGATGAAATGGATTTGATTCGATAAAAAACTCCATCATTCAAAATTGCTTGATTGATTGTCTCTTGCGCACCGATCTGGAGTTTTTTAATTTCGTCTCCATATCGAAAAAGAATTTCCAAGCTTTCATTTCGATAATTGTTTAAGATGGTATATAGATCAGTTTGAGCGCGCACAGCATCAGCATCCCAACTCCAAGTTAAATTTTCTGAGAAGAGAGTGTTTACATATATCGCAGTCAGTTCAGGGTTCTCTCGAATGTAGAATGTGAGATTGCCCATGATCGTATTATTCACTAAACCGAGAGTCGTTGATAGATCAGAGACAGCAGTATAAATTGAGTTATTGATGAGAAAAACACTTTGTTCTAAGTTTGCTATCGCAGAATTTATCGAATTGTTCACTAACGCTAAGTTTGTGAGGATTCCAACATAGGCATTTTGTATTGAACTATTAACTATGGATAGATCATTTGATAGAGAAATAACTAACATGGAAATCGAATCGTTAATATTTGTTATTGAGGTTTCCATCGAGAGAAATTGCGAGTCAATGCTTGAATTGAGATTTATTAACGAAGTATTTGTAAAACTGTAAAAAGTGTTAAGATCAGACTGTAAATTACTCAATTGGGCTTCAATTGAAAGTAATTGATTTCCAATCGTAGAATTTATGTTATCAAGATTAATCTCTATATTTATAATCTGATTGGAAATATTTGTTTGAGTATTGCAAATCGAGATGTTTACAGCAGTTATCTGATTCCCAATAGTAGAATTGACGTTTGCAATATTTTGAATTACATTTGCAATAATATTATTTGATGAGAGAAGAAGTATATCATCTCCATTTAAAGTATATGATAGTTGTAAACTTGAACTATTCTCATTCGATTCGATTTCTACTACGTAATATCCTGCTAACAATTTGTATTCGGCGATCTCACCAGGTGCCAACCATTCTGACCAGTATTCAAAAGTGCCATAGTAGTTGGGATCACGAGTAATATTCACGAAATTGAACACCTCTTGCTGATTGTAGATCTTCAGACTATGAAGCGTTAACTGAATATTTATAAAATTACTCGTTCGCTGCACTGTGTAGACTGTAGAAGTAATAAAATAGCCGAATCGATCATAGATCGAAATATTCCACATTGAACCTAATTCTGCATTAAAATAATTCCGATATAGTGCAGTTCCATTGCGATAAATCCGATAATTTTCCCAATTTAAATAATTACTTCGTTGATCCGCCAGACTAATGAAGCAAGTTTCTAAATTTAGTGGATTGTATTCGAATCGATTATCTGCAAAACTGTAACTCGTCGATTCTAATAAATTATTGTACAAATCCCGAATAAGAATGAAATTTGAAGCGGTATATGCAGCTACCAGTTCCGAATAAGGATTTATAAAATACGATGTGTTTTCAAAGAGATAAAATGGAATATCAGCATCAAACCATAGTTCTTCAGTATTATTGATGTAATAAGCGCGATACAAATTCGCTAAATCAGTTGATATATCGACAGAATCAAGATATATTTCGTAATGAGTTGAAAAAGTAATATGATCAACAAATAAAACAGGATATTCAAAAGAAGCAATCAGTTCTAAATTCTGATAGATTGAAATTGTTGTTAAGTTAAATTGAATGGAATAAAAATTCCATCCATCAGAGATATTAGAATAAATTGAATAAAATGAACCATTATCTGATATTAAAATATCGCTATCAAATATCAATGACAGTGAATTGAGAGATACCGAACAATTATTATTATTATTTAACCAAAAAGCCACAAAGCCTGAACTAAAATTATCAAAATTATCCAACTCAAAGATTGCTTGACTTCCATAAGAATAATAGTTTAAAAGCGCTTCGTTTACAGAATCGCCCCAATATAATCCATCGATATATGTATTTAATCCAGGTTTCCCCACTATTTCTAAAAGATAAGGATATGGATCATCGAAATAAAAACTATTAGTTTCATACAACTCGTTATTAATATAATAGTAATATGTTTGAGAAGTTTCATTAAAAACAACCATTTGAAATTCCCAAACACTTCCAACCTTTGCTTCTCCTTGGAAAATATAGTTACCTTCCGTCCCTTTGACATAATAATCACATGTATATTGATTTGCATGAATCCAAAAACTTAATACGGTTATATTGTTCGTAGTTTCAAGAAAAGTCGATGAATACACATGCTGAGTCGAATCTGTATGTCCTAAAACATGATTTCTGCCATCTATCCCATCATAATAATACCATGAATTCTTTTCTGGTAAATCTTGAGTATTATATCCCCAGGAATAATTGCCAAAAGAAGTATTACTCATTTTCAACGCTTTAAAATGTCTCTGATAAAGATCTACCACTGATATATTTCCCACATATTCATCCACTCCCGAACCTAAGGAACCTTCTGAATCTGCTGTAAAACTGTATCGCCCTTGATAGTGCATATTTTCAATTAAAGTAATGTTGATCGGTTCAGGAGCATTATTTTGAATATAAACGACATCCAGCGTGATATTATAAAGAGTTATATTCGAAATATAAATTGTAAAATGGTTAATTAACCGGTTTTCTTTATCAAAAACTTGGAAAGACACATTCGAGTATTGGTGTGCGGTGAAAATTGGCAGTTCCATTAAATGATACTCATTATTTTGCAAGATGTATGTATCTACATAATTAAAATCAATTTTTTTCTCATTTTGATCTTCATAGGCAAGGTAACAAGTTACTTCTGGATTTGGAGTAAAAATAACTTCATGCTCATTCTCTTGTAGCGCTTGATATTCTAACGTGTTGTCATATAGGTCGCTAATGCGCACTAAATAATTGTTTTGATTATATGCACAAATTTCTTGAGAATATGGAAAAACTAATTCAGAAATACTGTAACTTAATGGTAATGAATATTCAATAATATTTTCTAGCGTTGAGATTCCTGGAAAATAATTTTCATCCCAACTAAAACTAATTGAATCAATATAAACTTGAAATTCAGAAGAAGTAGTCCACGTACGAAATTGAATATAATTTAATGTCGTTGCTATATTTACAAATGTAGCTTCAGATTTGATTAATACATTGTTAAGATATATATCGTAAGTATCAGTTGAACAATCAAAATCTATTTTAAGATGATACCATTGATTAGCACTAATAGGAACAAGAGAATAAGTTGTTCCGTTATAATATTTAAGATAGCCACTTTCAAAAAAAATAATTGGAGACGGCGCGGAATTTTGATTCATTAATTTGAATAGTTCAGCCTTTTGAATTACATCTACTGAATAAAAAGAAAACTCAACTTGACCGAATATTTGA
The DNA here is from genome assembly GCF_054039255.1 of Candidatus Harpocratesius sp. Lineage (NCBI taxonomy): Archaea > Promethearchaeati > Promethearchaeota > Promethearchaeia > Promethearchaeales > Promethearchaeaceae > Candidatus Harpocratesius > Candidatus Harpocratesius sp. Next base: position 16,534 of record NZ_JBPLBG010000003.1, on the reverse strand, counting down.
CCTGAAAACGATTCAGAAATTTGACATAAATTTGTTGAACTTTGATCATTTAATAACATTACATTTTTGTGTTCGCTTATTTCGTTAATGATAGAAACATTACAATCTACTCCACTTGAATCGACCCAGTCATCTATTATATATCTATTAGTATTAGAAATATATCCATCCCAACTGAACCCGATAGCATCAAAATACATATTTGTTCTATATGTTGTTGCGTATCCTCCAAAATATATAGCATTTATTGATGTAGCGACACGGTTATTATGAAAATTTTTATCCGTTATCACTGAAGTTCCTTCTGCCCACGCCGAGTAGGTATCGGTTGAACAATTAAATATAATTTTAACATGAGGGAAATCAGTAGTTATTGTATGTGAAACATACTTGCTAACTCCTGGACCATAACCGTAATAAAAGCGAACCTCTGTTGGCGATATTATTATGTTTATAACTGGAGATCCATATTCATTTATGAATTGAATTATGCTCCATTCATCTGTTTCCACTACAAAAAGTTCAACAGTTCCATTTGTTTGTCCGTTAAATCCTAATCTATCACGTTTTGCCGTAGAATTTCCTTCAATAATATGATAGACATTTTTATGCCTATTTTTTTCTGATATTACTTCTGAAGTATCACAGTATAATGTAAAATCACTTAGATCTGGGTCTTCGGCGGTGCCCCACTGCACTACTCCAGTTTTATCGACATTTTGGTCTGCGTTGCTTTTTTTATAATCATAATTTGAAAATATATCTTGTTCTGCTGTACCCCAATCTACAGTTTTTTGATAATAATTTGATTCCCAACTCGGAAATGCATCCCAACACCATAGATCTTTAGAATAATTTAGATTATAACTTGCGTGTAAGACAAATCCACTACTCCAATTATAGTCAATAGCATCAATCCATAGTTTACCATTCCACAACGGCATGAATTGTAGACAATAAACAGTCGCACAAAAATTCAGTGAATTTAATAATTGAGTATTTCGATAAAAAGAAATTTTATAATTGTCCCAAATTAAAGTATAATGTTCCCAAACGTTCATATTGTATGAACCTAAAAATACATAATCTGATCCATTCCAAATATTAATATGAGTCGTATTAAAATACAAAGATATATTTCCTGTGTAAACGTATGAAGCATTTACACTTTGATATTGCCACCATTCAATAATTCCTGTATTTTTACTGCTAAATTTTTGTCCAAATCCGGAATCTGGAATTTGATTATTACTTATAACATAATTATTCCAACTAAATCCTATGGCATCAACGTAAAATTTATAACCAGACATTGAAGCATGTGTAAACAATTTAAAAACGTCAAATGTAGTTGGAGTTCCTTGATAGTTATACGGTCCATATGTCACCCCATTGATTTCTACAGTCCACGTACTTGCACAGTCAAACGTAATCGAGATATGATACCAATGATTTGATGACGCTGCTGTTATTGTATTATATGTTCCATCATAATACTTGAAATAACCGCTATCTGTAAAGAAAATCAGTCTATCCGCTTCAGAACCATCGCATAATTCAATATGTCCTCTGTAAGTCGAATCTGTTATTCTAATCCAACATTCAATTATTCCTGACGATCTCGAAATCGATTTAGTAATTATACCTGCATAAATTGTATTTTGATCGTCAATCTCTATTATATTTTTATGTTTATCTATCTCATTTACAATTGAAACATTACAATCTACTCCACTTGAATCGACCCAATCGTCAATATATCTATAATAATTAGAACTAGAAATATATCCATCCCAACTGAATCCTAATGCGTCTATATACCACGAATATCCGCTACTCAAGTCATGAGTATAAAATGTTAATTTGTTAAGATAATCTAACAGTAATGAACCACTTGAATAATTATACGGTCCGTAGGATATTCCGTTAATTTTTATAGTCCATCCAGATGTTGCTGTAAATGTTAATGATATAAAATATAACGTATTTGATAAATAAGGGGTAATTTCATGTGAAGATCCATCATAATAATAAAATTTACCAGATGCAACATATAGATAAAGACTTGTACTCCCAAAAATTCTTAATTCTCCATATTTACTGTTATCTGTAGACATCCATAAATATTCAATAGTTCCGCTAGATTGACTGTTGAATTTACGCGAAATATATGTTTTATCAGTCGCACTTTGATCTTCAAGTTTTATTATATTATTATGTCCTTGTATCTCGTCTATAATTGAAACAGTACAATCTACTCCACTTTCATCAAGCCAACCTGCTACGAGTTTGTTATCACTAGTAGTGTAGCCATCTGCTACATTCCCTATTGCATCAATATAAAATTTTTTACTATTATATGTAGAAGAATAAAACCAAATATCATCTACTCCATCAGTTGAATTATTATTATAATTATATGGACCGTACGTTGTTCCGCTAAATGTAACAGTAAATTGGTTATTTGTATCATCTAATTCAATTTTTAAATGTGTAAATGTATTATCTGCAGTCAGAAAATCGCTAGAGATTAAATTCCATGCTCCTCCATATCTATATTCAAGATCATTCCAGCGCATTAGGAGCCGCACTACGTCTGTAGTTCCTTCACGTAGTGCAAAATGTACATCAGTCCCATTTGTAATATCTTCTTTAGCAATAAAAATTTCAAAAATATTGTTTAGTTGCTGAGTCACAAATCTGTCAATATAATGTGGAGATCCGTCTCCGTTGATTACCATAACATTTTTATGATTATTGACTTCTGAATTAATACTAAGAACAGAATCTGCATCAGTCCAATCTGATAAATCTGAGCTCGCTGCGGTGCCCCACTGCACCACGCCAGTTTTATCAATTGTTTGTAAATAATCACTCTTCTTATAATCGTATGAAGAAAATATATCATTAGCAGCTGTACCCCACTGTACAACGCCTGTTTTTTCACCGACGTCGTCAAATTTATAATCGTACGGTTCATTCCATGTTGAAGTCCATTGCTGAACACCGACTTTTGGTTCAGAGAACTGCGTCTTATAATCATATGCTGTGGCATTGTATCCTTCAGTATATATAACTTTATTATGATTTTCATATTCATTTTGTAAGTAAGTCAAGCCTTCAGAAGAATAGTTAAGATTAGTCGGACGTGTATTTGGAGTTTCTAAATCCCAAGACATTCCAGATGATTGATAATGCCCATTTTCAATAAGAGAAATATTGATAGGTTCATTTGCGTTATTTGTGATTTTTACAGTGTCGAGAGCAAGATTGCGTGTGGGACGGAATAGAACTTGTGAAGAATCTTCATAAATTAAATCATATCCATGATATACTCTTAGTTTATACATTGGATGATGAAGGATCAGATTTTCCGGCACAACCCCGATCCATGCATTTGAACTGTAATCATAGATTTGCAAATTTAACTCAGACAACGAATAATGAGAATTAATGGTTAGAATTTGATGCAGATCATAAGATAATTGAATATCTTGAGAAAGAATATTATCAACATAATTTGAATCATTATATATACTCCATGATGTATTTGCAACGCAATTGGTATCGGAAGATAATGAATAATCTAATGAATTTGAATTATTTACGAGAAGATCTTGTGATGAGATCGAGCATGTAAAATGGATTGTATTTTGTATCAGATTTGATTGTGAAGAAGAATAACTTGAAACTGAAACATTTTTTTCTGTCGGTATATCTGAATGATTGCTTACATCGTATATCGAGTCAAAATTTAATAAATCAAATATAAATATATTGTAGATTCCCGCAATATCCGAACCACTTAAAGATCCCGTTATCTCCCAATTAATGAGAGAAGATCCTGGTGTATTAGATAAATGAATGTGGCTAAGAGTAATGGAAGATGGATCCGCTGCACCTTGAGGATCAATAAGAGTTATTTCAGAATACATATTTGATTGAGGAGAGAGAAAATTAACCGAAAAGAAAAAAAGTAGAATGAACGAAGAAATGATTCTGTGCTGCTTATTCATGATACAACCCCGCCTTTTTCAGATATTTGATATTTTCATTTTTACAAAATTGCATAAGTTCGCCGTAACTTCCAAAAAGAGGAAGGAATACGGCGCGATTTGTCTTTCGATTGAATATTAATTGCCAGAAATAAAATACTCTTTCTTTAATTATTGTGAATGCTGTGATTGTTGCACTTTTTTTTCTTTTCCGAATGTGATAATGTAAATTCATGTTGAATCACTCCTATTGAGTATAATTCTTTTAGCACAGGATTCAATCGAAAGATGATCTTGTAAAGATCTTGTTCCATCAGATTTCGCCTGTATTTGTGAAGAGAAAAAAATTAAGCATTGCTATTATAGTAAAATTCCAAAATGGTTGTGATGGTCATTTCATCAGTGTCGAATCCCGAGACTTGTACATCTTGAATTATGATATCCTTATTTAATTGAAGATCCCCATCAACATAGATTCTGAAATCGCCATGGAGCATGAGCGGTTCACACGGATCCGCTATCACACCTACCTTGAAATAGTAAGAGTCATACTCAACAGCATAATGATTGAACGCAGTTTCATAGGAAAAGTGATATACAAATTGGACGGTAATAATCTGATCTATGTAATCTTCAGATAGAACCTCATATTCTACACTATCAACGTTAATTGCGGACTCATAGTTATAGAAATTGTAATCAAACTCATACGTATATTCGGGGGGTAACTCATAAGATATCCAGACAATTAATCTGATGTCAAAATCACCAGTTTCACTGTTAAATTCTGTAGAATCAACATGAGAAGATGCAAAATTCATTCTCGCAATTTTGTATTCTTGTTCATTATAAGTGAGTATAAAATTAGAATTATATTCGAGTAAGAAAAGGCTCGTGTCAAACCACAAGTGCATTGTAGTTCCAACAAATTGAATAGATATACTCTCTAAAGTATATTCGCTCTCGTATTTTCCTGAAATATCTATACTAAACTCGATATTTGGTAAATCAGGATATTCGGCATAAAATTCCGACTGAATTGACTCAAATTCGATTTCATCATAATTCGATGGTAAATTTTGTAGATTTCCTACTTGTACGTCTAATTGCCAAGGAGTGGTTTCAGACTGAATAGTCTCAAAGTTGCTTATATTGAGAAATGAATATAATCCAATGCCTGCGGAAAGAATGACAAAACTTATTATAATAATGTTGATTTGATTTGCTTTTTTACTCATTTTATCGCCTCCTGAAAAAAAAGGGTGCCAGTCTGATAAAGACAAATAGCGCAACTAAAACTCCAAATCCCAAAATCAACAAAATCAAAATAGTGAGAATTAATTGCCAATTAAAATCGGATGTATCTTCATATACTTCGATATCACGATCACCATAGAGCATTATGTTCCAGTAGTAATCACTCAATTGCGCTAGTGGAATGGGATGATCTGCATATCCTTCATGATAAACTAATTGCACATCACTCCTGATTTCCGCAACAACTTTAAAATGAATTTGTAGCGCATAATTTTGTACATGCCATGATACAATCCTTGATCCTAAGATTTCTTTCACTGCAGGAGAACATAGTGAAGCAACAATTCCTGCAGGTGAAGTTCCAAATATCCCTGTGTCAGTATCGATTGCTATTGTTTGCCTTGTCACACTTAGTGGTTGACGTTGAACTGTAATATCTGGGATTAATTCAATTTCAAATTGTGATCCATATACAATCCCTTGTTCAACATTATATCGACCTTGTTGAACAGTTTCTGAAAAGATCTCCCCAGTTTCCATGCCCAAATTTTCGCTAATTGTCCCTTGAACCATGTTTGTATTAACTTCTCCAAAATTGATCGCAGATAAATCCAAATTATCATCGTTGACATCTGTGATCGATACTGAATAGGTTTCGTATCCTTCGAATTGAGAATAGATGTCATCATATTGTGCAATCTCAAATGCTTCCCAATTGGTGATTGTTGTTTCTAATATAGAGCTCGTAGTACTTACAGGATATAACGAAAACCAATCGTTGTCAATCGTTTGCGAATCAAATAAAAATTCATGATTAATTTTCACATCCCCAATTGCTCCATTGCCACCTGAATTACGTGGAGGTGATGATTTAAACAAGGTCAAATCTATGTCGTTCAGATAGTCTATAAACAGTTCCAAATTGTTATGAGCTATATCTGTATAATATTCCATTAAATTCGAGAGATCGTAGTCAAAACTATGTTCCAAATCCCAAGTATAATATGTTGATGAAAATTCATATGTTGTAACTGGATCTGAATTAAAATTTTCAGATAATTTCAATATAAGCCAATTTGATCCCCAGTAAAATTCATTTGCATCAGGGTAAATATCTTCTGTAGAATAGAATGTATATAAATTTGCAACAACTTCAAATTCGACTCTTGAGCTGAATTGAACAATATCCCCTATTGTAGTTGATGCCATTGGTGTATTACTCACAATTGCTTTACCAACAATTTCTGAATGAATATCTGAATTAGGTGGAATTAATTCAAAACTATAATATTCAGGATAGAAATCAATCGGTGTTTCTCCTAATCCATTTTTTGTTTGAATTGGAATGCAAACGCAAAAGAGACAAAATAAAAGAAAAAATGATTTCTTTTTCATCTTTCTGAATCACCTTCAAATTCAAAAAGATGTCTAAATTACATAATCCCAACTTGTGAAACTGTCTGCAGTTCCATATCCGAAATCGAGTCGGGTAACTTCGAATGTAGAGCCTAATCCAGGTCCAAGATCGAAGGTAAAAGTCTGTTCACCCCATAAATTCCGGGGGATTTGATAATAAATGTATGATCCAGAGCATACTTCAATTACACCCGAATCACCACCAGTATATGCACAAAAGATAGGGCTGGTGGCCGAGACGTTAGTTGTAATTCGAATCATTAAATAGTCTTCTAACCCTTCAAAAATGCTATCTACATCAGGTGCAAAGATTTTATATCCTTGAGACGATGTTGGTTCCCCAGTCCCTTCCGGACCATCTAACGGAACGGCTCGAATCGTCCATTCGTCGTAATCTGTTTGATTAAACGAAGTGCTAAACTCGTCGGTGCTGTAAGCCAAAATAGCTACATCTTCAGTGCGATTGTAAGGCATTAAGATGTATTCCATTCCACCAACGATTTCTCCATATTCGGTTGAAATATCGCTGCCATTGAGCTTATAATAGTAGCGATAATCGTCGAAATTCAGATCGATTGTATCGCCTGAATCGCATGAAGTCCAATAGCTGTAATCAGTATATCTCAGATCTGCAAGATCGGACGCAGTCATGCTTTCAATGTTGACTCGATAGATGTAGATATTATGTTCGTCATTATCTAATTCCTCGCTCGCTCCATGCAGATATACGAGAAATTTGACTTCATCGTCGTCTAAACCTGAAGTGTTATTCAATCCAACAATAGTAGGGGTGAAATTTTCATTTTCTAACTGTGATTGGATATAATTATATCCAGCATATCCACCGAAGCCTATTCCACCGAGAAGTGCCACAATAATTAGGCCTTGAACTACAGGGTTTCGAATAAAATTTTTAGAATTATTTCCCAATCTGATTCCTCCGGAGATTGTTTATAAAAAAACAACAGTAAATACTAATTCATTCTATTACTAACCATATTAATTAGTATATACTGTAATTAATTATTATATATCATATAGGATATTTAAATAATAACTCTGTTGCACAAAATTGACAAGAAGAGAAACAAATTTGATTTATAAATCGCGATGGGTATGTGAGAAATTGTCAAATTTTTTATGGTTTCACAAATTTGACATAATTAGAACATGTTGATTTGTGATATCGGGATAGTATCATGATTACACGAATCCCGATGGAAGCATCTCTTTTTTACTTAATTAGAAGTGTAAATTTATAATAATATAAAAGAGTTTCTTGAAAGATGAAACAGCAGAAAAGAATTATAAAGAATTTTTTTATTAAAACCTTTGGATGTACTTTTAATTTTGGAGATTCAATGAAAATCGAAACTCTTCTAAGAAAACAGAAATATAATAAAGTGAACGATATACAATCATCAGATATAATAATAATTAATACTTGTGCTGTAAAACATGCTACAGAAACAAAAATTTTGCATTACATTTTTGATATACGAAAGCAATATCCAGATAAAAGGATGATTGTTACTGGTTGTCTTCCCCAAATTGGGAAAAAAATGCATCAGAAAATAAAATCTCAAATTCACCATGACGATCTCATTCTAAAACCTACAGAAATTCATAATATTATTCTTTCAATGGGAGAATCTTTGAAATCAGATGAAATATTATATAAACCAGAAATAATCCCTGCTCCATTTAAGAACGGAAATATAGGGATAATTCAAATTTCTGAAGGGTGCAATAATTCGTGTACTTACTGCTGTACAACGATTGCACGTGGTAAACTTATTTCCTTTAATCCAAAAATGATATTAAATCAAATAAAATCTTTATATTTAGAGGGTATAAATAATTTCTTCTTGACTAGTCAAGATTTAGGTAATTATAATTATTCTGGATATACTCTAGTTGATTTACTCACAGATATTTCTGATATTCAAGGAAACTTTCAAATTAGACTTGGAATGCTAAATCCGGATTATTTAATTGGAAAAATTGATCAATTTCTTAAAATATTTCATGACAAACGATTTTATCGATTTATTCATATACCAATTCAATCTGGAAGTAATCATATCTTGCAATTAATGAGAAGAAATTATAAAATTGAAGAAATTGAACAAATAATAAAAAAATTCAAGAAATTTGATAGTAATTTTACTTTTTCAACAGATATTATTGTAGGATTCCCATCAGAAACAATTACTGATTTTCAAGAGAGTGTTAATTTTATCAATCAATGGAAACCTTTTGTCTTAAATATTTCCAAATACTCCGCTAGACCTAACACAATAGCAAAAAAGATGAAACAACTACCTTCTCAAGAAATTAAAAGGAGATCTAAATTTTTAGACGAAATTTATAGACAATATTCCCACATATTAAGGATGAACTGGATTGGATGGAAAGGAAAGGTATTTGTTTCTGATTCTAATGATATTCGTTCTATCAATAAAGGATTTTTAACTCGGAATCTTTATAACATTCCAATTTTCATTGAATCAGGAAGAATTGGAACTGTTTCTCAAGTTAAAATTGTTAAGATCAAAGGGAATAAAATAATAGGAAAAATTACTTAAAGTAAGAAAAAAGGTTTTAAAATTTTAACATAGTGATCTCGAATAGAGTATTCAGCTATATTCATGGCATTAGATGCTGTTTTTTGTGTTAATATTGGTTTAGTTTGGAATTCTTTTGCAATTAATCTATCTGCACAATAGACAACAGTTGCAGCTAATATATACGGATTCCTTGAACCTCTTTTTTTAGCATTTAATTGTTTAAGAATATACAAGCTTTTTTTATGTAATAATCGTCGATATTCCTCTTTTTGCCATTTTGAGTTTTTAATCTTCATTCTTTTTAATATTTCTTTGCTATTGACAATATCATTTATAAATCGACTAATAAAGTCTTCACTTTGGTGAGGTTTTATTCTAATTTCAATGAAATTTTGATAATGTAAATAATCTCTTATAATTAATTTTGGATTGATACGATGTCCCAATAGAGAAAAAATCTTGCATAATTCTTTTAAACTAACTGGGGAATGTGATTTATTTTCTTTAGATGCTTGAAAAATACAGAAACCAATAAGAGAAACGTGATTTACAATATTTGGGGCTTTTTTCTTGATTTCATGGTACAAATATGCCGCTCTATTCTTTACAAGTGTTGAAATATTAAGATATTCACAAATTTGTGTTAGAATTTTTAAAATTCTATAATCTGTTTCATGATTTTTAATTTTCGAAGATAGAGAATAAAATTTCTTTAGTTTTGAAAATTTTTTTTGTTTTTCGGCAGGAATTAATTTCTTTTTGTAGTCATAGAATGTATATTTTGAAAAATAATCAATATGGCTTCCCAAAGTGCAAATATTATCTACTGTATTGCCAATAGAAACAAATTGGGTGCTAGAACACGAGCTGCAATCATTATTTTCATTTATTTGATAACTATTAATGAAGGAAATCGAATTAATTACTAATCCACAATTCTGACAAACAATTTCAAATCCATTGTTTATAAGGGTCCCACCACATTCAGGACACAATTTATTTATGGAAAAATTGTAGGTGTTTATTATTTCTGAAGTCATAGGTTAAAGAAAAAATCAAATTCAAAAGTTATATGATTTTTTAAGTATTTTATTGTTATTAAAAAAACGATAGTTTCATTTAGATAGTTAAAAGCTTAGATTAGGGAGACTTAACTGAAAATAGAATGTTTAAGTACACTACATCTTTTCTTTTTAATAGCAATGTCGGACTATTTATCTGTATTTTAAATAAAACAAATATATAAAATGTTAAAAAACCCAACTATTTTTAATTACACTATAATGCAAAATTGTTTAGTATACAATTTAAAAAAAAAAAAAAAACTAATATATCGAGGATTTACAGTAGAATATTTCCATTTTTTCAATAAAATTGAACGTTATATAAAAAAGTACTTGGTTACGCAAAGAATATACTATATTTTTTACTTTTCTCCTTTAAATAATAAATTAATTTTGTGGATATTTTCACGAAATTATAATATTATAGAATTTAATTTAATTGTCAATGAGTTTTTTTCAGATTTTTCAATTTCATTAAAAAACATATCTCAAGATTTAATAAAAAAATCATTTTTTATTAATTCCTTTATACAATCTCCTGAAATTGAAATTATAGATAATTTTGCTGATGAAAATTTCAAACTTGTAGATCAAAATTCAAAATCATTATTTATCTTCAAAATTTCAGTCAAAACAAAAGCAAATCCATCAGAATACAATAATGGGTTAAAAAAATTCTTTGAATATACAAATACTGCAAAAATTCAGACTCTCATTCAAATAAAATCAAAAAATGTTTATCTTCAGAAAATAACAATTTTAATTTTTTTTAAAACTCTTACTGAAAAAAAAACTCTTGAAGGATATATAAAATCACTTAAAATATCTGATTTTCTTTTACTGCATAAATTAAGATTAAAAGACTTTAAAAGAATGATCTCAAAAAAACTAGTTACCCACCAAAATCAATTTCGCATAGATGAAATTTTTCCATCTTTCGCTTTAAAATTAGAAGAAAAAACCTTGCAATCGGGTAATTATAATAATACTTTAACTTTGATTAAAGAAATACTTCGAAATCCCTTGAAAGTAGTAAAAATTTCAGATTATTTAATTGCAGATCGTCAGAGTCAATTTATTTTTATTTTAGATGATAAAACTCTTTTAAAATTAACTCAATCTCTCCTTAAATATTATCCTAATTGTACACAGTTTCTAATTATATCTTCTAATTTTGAATTAATTCAAATCTTAAAAAATAGAACTTCAGTTAAAAAATTATCAAGATTATCTCTACTTTTTTATGAAAATCTTCAAGATTTAATGCAAACAATTTCACAAAAGATTAAGCAAGATCAAAAATCTAACAAGCCTCCTTTATTGATAATTAATTAAATATAAATATTATAGTAATTTATTTTTTAATGATCGTGGGGATCTAGGCAATCCCTTGAAACTCTATATAGAGTGGAGCCGTGCCTATAACGGACTGAGAAAATTTCGAAAGAATATGATTTTAGTTAAAAATATTACCTTACTAACCAATGATACACTCCCTATTTGAGATGAGCTATGGTAAAGTCATTTTTGTAGGAAAATGATAATTACCTTAAAGAACAAAATCGGCCAGGCCAGGGATGGAGCAACCGTAAGTTCAATAGCTTATGCACAAGTTGTGGGGTGTTAAGGTCCAAGGTTATAGATTTAATTAAATAATTATTCCTGAAAAATTGATCACTCATATATTAATTGAAAAATAACTAATAATAAATTTAAAATAAGTAAAATAACGATTCCAATAAATGATATATTTATTATTTGGTAAATTTCATTCATTTCCTTCAATACTAATCTATTTATACTTGCTTGTATTGGCATATTGTTGATTAGTTTTATCATTTCCAAATTAATAATTCGCTTAATTTTTACAATTTTAAGAACCATATATTCTATAATCACAAAAAATAAGCTTTTAATTACTATTTTTGGAATAATTTGAATAAAAAAAGATAGAAAAAACACAAATATGCAAGTTATAACATAAATTGAAAATAAACTTATTAAAAAACTATATGTGTTTGTATCTAGAATCATTTTAATACTACTTCACTATAATTGATGGGAAAATCATTTCTAATATATATTTAAAAGCTTCTAAAACACCCTTATTATCAATTGCAATAGTTGGGATTAACTGGACTTTTGATAAAGAATTTAAGTGAAAGTATCTATTAATTTCATCTAAACTAATTAAATTGTCTAAATCCTGCTTGTTTAAACAAATTACGATAGGTAGATTCGATATTTTTTCTTGTAAATAGAAATTTAGTTCATTCCAAGATGATAGGTTATCATTGAAATACTTCTTTTGGGAATCTACAACAAACATTATTCCATCTATTCCGTATAGGGTAGCAGGTCTTGTGGAAGCATAAAAATCTTGTCCTGTTGCAGTCAATAGTGAGATTTTTACAATCCATTCTCCTCCTTTTAATTGTAGTAATCCAAAATCAAAAAAAAGGGTTCTTCCTGTCGTTGTTTCTATTGAAGTTAGTAAATCTTCACGATTAAAAGATCTAAATAAATTTTTTAAGGTAGTTGTCTTTCCAGACATAGCACAGCCATAATAAACGATTTTAATCTGAATTTCTCTTTTTCTATAATTTATTAACATTTTTATCCCCACAAACTTTCAAATGTATCTGATAATTTTGATGTTTTTTTTAGATTTAATAATGAAAAGAAATTTGCTCCCCATTCTTTCAAGATAAATTGTAAAATCCGTTCTATAGGTGCATGTTTATAATCAATTGTTGAAAATAATACCCTGGGAGAAAGATTTGTTCTTATATTTAATGCATCTAAAATTTGAATTCTATTTAGAATATTAATAGATCTTTTACAAGCATTGAAAAAGTTTAAAATTTCTTTTTTTATTATGTTTTCTTTAATTTCTTTCTCTTCAATATCAAAATTCATAATCGATTTTTTTTCTTCTTTTGGAATTCTTCGATAATTTGTACGTTTTGAAATAATTCGCTTCATTTTTTCAATTTCCATTTCAGTCCTGTTTATCGCACTTTCATAAATCCATTTTTCAAGAGAAAGATCCAAATTTGGAAAGATATTACCGACAATTTCTGTTTTTAAGTTAATTTCATTAATTTCAAGTTTTAAAAAATAATCAACAAGTGTATACATTTTTTTATAAATTTTGATGTAATTTGCATAAGATTCTCTATCGATAATCACTCCAAATATCCAGGATTGAAAAGATGGGATGGTTTCAATAGCTTTTAATGAGGCATCAGGAAAACATAAGAATACATTTCTTTCACTATTTAAATCATTCTCTTCATATTCTCGAATCTCTAAATAATCATTTCGATCAATAAAATCAGATAAATAAATCAAATTATTTCTAAAAGGAATTAGTGATATTAATTCATTAATTATATTTTCTATGTATTCTTCTTGTTCTGATATAATTACGATTGGAATTCTATCTAATAAACATCTTAATAATAATGATACATCTTCAATTTCTGATTGACTAAAACGATTTATTAAATCCATAGTATTTCACCTTATAATGATAGTTGGTTGAAAATAGATTCAATTTTTATTGGTGGAACTATTTTCGAACTATTTTCTGAATTTTTCAAGATTTTTTCTAGTTTATTGCAATATTTTGGAATTACTAATCTTAGAAGCCCTAATTTTTGTCTGCCTTTTGCGATTTTTGCAGAAAAAATGGCTGTTTGAACTTGATTTATGAATTGGAATTCGTCAACACATTCTAATAAAATGGATGTGACATGCATTCTCTTCAATTGCCAAGCACATTTATCTGCTGTATAGAATAGAGATTGACTAAGGGTTGCTTCTTTTTCTATATTATAACTTGATCTAATTAATTTATTTTCTAAGCTGGAAAGAATAAAGCCACCTTCAAATGTAATAAATGTATTTATCAAATCAAATGTATTTTTGCTAAAATCATCTAATAAGTAATCTAGTTGATCATATGAAGATTGAGAAAAACTTAACGTAAAAATAGGAATTCGCTCCTTCTTTTCCATTTCGTCTTTATTCTCTATTGAATTAAGAAATCTCTGCATTTCTTCAGGTGAATAATGTCTTCTTGGGGGCTTAAATGAATTTTTTGATAAAATGAGACATTTTTTTATTTCAGTTAAACTAGAACGTATTTTTAAGAAAATACCGCCTAAATTTACATTAGATTTCGTTGTTATCGCAACATAAAATTCTTCATCCAAATTATGTAAGTTTTGAGCATGAATAATCTTATTGATTGTTGGTGTTCCATAATTCTTTAAAGGAGTAATTAATATTTTTGCTATTTTTCCTTCAATTAAGATGTATTTTAATTTATCTTGATGTAAATTTAATCCACAATTATAGATTGCTGAAGTTGCTGCACAGATACTAAATAATTCTTCTTTTGAAAGCCAAATACCACTATGTTGAATTGGATTTCCATCTCGTTGTGTTAAAACAACATTATCTACTCCTTTTGTAGCTTTAATAAGATCCAAATAAGATTTTATTTTCATTGTCAGTGAAATTTTTTTCACCATTTTTTATTAATATCAATATAATGAATTTTAAAAAACCCTAAAAATTCGTGAAGGATAAAAGATAAAAAAAAACGAGATTATAGTTAAAATTCAAAATAAAAAAAAAACTAAATTTTAAATACTGTTTTAGTAATCAAAGGACATTTTTTCTGAAAATTAATTTTGAAAGGCTGTACTAAAAAAATACAAACATATTCACAAAATCTGTTGTAATTTGAAACATAATTTTGAAATCACAAAATCTGTTCAATTTAATATACTAAATAAAATTGAATTTACGAATCTAAAAAATTATATCTTGATTCTATTATTTTGAAAACAAAGAAACGTTAAAATTTATTAAGGAAGAATCCCACAATCGATTTCTATAGCGACTTTCGATATGTTTAAATTAACATTTACATTGTATATTTTGTAGTTGGAGACAACTCAATCCCATATCAATCGGCGTGAATATGGATCAACGACATTTGTCACGGAGATGAAGTATTCCATTCCTTGATGATGGGAAAAATATGTAGTCCTTGAAAAAGGACTGAAGTTGTTATGCACAGATGGTCGGTAAGTAAACGACCCCCAAAAAGGAATTTAAGTTGAATAGAAGCGAGATCAAATGGAAGGATAACAAAAACCAACTCTGGTTGATCCTGCCAGATCCGACTGCTATCCGGGTAAGACTAAGCCATGCAAGTCGAATGGAGTGGCTGCACTCCATGGCATACTGCTCAGTAACAAGTGATCAACTTACCCTTTAGTGGAGTATAACCTCGGGAAACTGAGGCTAATTCTCCATAGTTGAAAATGCCTGGAATGGTTTTTCATCGAAAGATACATTGAAATGTCAATGATTCGCTAAAGGATAGGATCGCTCTCGATTATGGTTGTTGGCGAGGTAATGGCTCACCAAGCCTATGATCGATAAGGGCCGTGAGAGCGGGAGCCCTGAGATGGACACTGAGACAATGGTCCAGGCCTTACGAGGCGCAGCAGGCGCGAAACCTTTACCATGCACGAAAGTGTGATAAGGTTACCCGGAGTGCCCAGAGAAAAACTGTGGGCTGTTATAGGTGTGTAGATAACCCTATGAGAAAGGAGAGGGCAAGGCTGGTGCCAGCCGCCGCGGTAAAACCAGCTCTTCAAGTGGTCGGGACTTTTATTGGGCTTAAAGTGTCCGTAGCCGGTTTGGTAAGTTCCTGGTTAAATCTGACAGCTTAACTGTCACTTGGCTAGGAATACTGCCTTACTAGAGGGTGGGAAAGGTTTGGGGTACTCCAGGGGTAGCGGTGAAATGCGATAATCCTTGGGGGACCACCAGTGGCGAAGGCGCCAGACTGGAACACGCCTGACGGTGAGGGACGAAAGCCAGGGGAGCGAACGGGATTAGATACCCCGGTAGTCCTGGCTGTAAACGATGCGTGCTAGGTGTTGGTAGGGCTATGAGCCGTATCAGTGCCGTAGGGAAACTGTTAAGCGCGCCGCCTGGGAAGTACGCTCGCAAGAGTGAAACTTAAAGGAATTGGCGGGGGAACACAACAAGGGGTGAATTGTGCGGTTTAATTGGATCCAACACCGGGAATCTCACCAGGAGCGACAGCAGTATGAAGGTCAGTCTGAAGGGCTTACCTGACGCGCTGAGAAGAGGTGCATGGCCATCGTCAGCTCGTGCCGCGAGGTGTCCTGTTAAGTCAGGT
>NZ_JBPLBG010000002.1:0-4029 GCF_054039255.1 Candidatus Harpocratesius sp. | reverse complement strand
TTTTCTCTATTCAGTTGTAAAAAATAATAGAATAGAATTGAGTTCTAATATGCCTTATTTTGATATTGATGAGTTAAACTTGCAAAAAAACCGCTATACAGAGTGTGTAATCTCGCTTAGAATTATTGAAAGTATATTTCCTGGCGGTGTCGCGGATTTTTCGATGTTTACTAACTGCACAGATATTTACCTTCTTGAATGCGAAGTCAAAAAAATTGTGGCTTGGCCTCCAAATATCAAAAAAATTAAATTATCTGATTGTAAAAATCTCCGTTCCATTCCTGTAGAAGGCACTCATTACCAATTTCTTGAAGAAATCTTTTTTTCGGGAATTAGTTTGGAGGATTGGAATATTGATTTTGCTCCATATTACAAATTGAGAAAGATAACTATTTACGGCCCTCAACCAAAAATTTCATCAGTTGCTCCCTTTACTATGATTCCCCAAAAGTGGACTCTGTGCTTTTTGCTGGGAGAATTAAATTTAGCATATTTGGATGATTTACGCGATATTCCCATCGAATTTTCTTACATGTCTGATATTCAAATTTCAATTTGCGATTGCCGCCATTTTCCCAATCTTTCCTACCTTCCGATAGATTTTTGGGATGTCACCGAGGTATATAATTATTCAGACGATATGGGTGAATTCACGGATAAATTTCATCCTCGTTATTATAAAAATCGAGAACTATATGAAAAATATTCAAAAACTCCTTTAATAGAGCGCGAACCGATTTCTCTGGATGAAATACATTGGACTCGGGGACGAGTTAAATATATCGAATATGTCGAGTCCATAATCCCCCGAATTCAAGAACGTAGCTTACAAGAAGCATTAATTAATTATGTTCGATTTTGCAGGCCAAGAATTACATTAAAAAACGATTTTGAAATTTTTCTTTAATCCTCCTACATAACCTACATAAAAAAACTTATTCGCACAATTAAATCAATGCTTTGGTTTTTGTATAAATTTTCTTCTATTTTGAAAGTTTTTCCATATATTATGTCGAAAATTGTCGAGGAATACATTACTCTGCATACAAATTTGATTTTTCCCCCATTAATATTAAATAGCTGGAATTTTCTTAACTAATCAAAGATGGTTTTGCGGGAATACATTCTTCATGAAACCTCCGCGATGATGGAATTTTCCTCGAAAAAAATCGCGAATTTTTCACCAATTTCTTTCCAACTTGAAAAAAGTTTAAAGGGAAAAACAAAAAAAAAGAGTTTAAAAACTTATCCGCAGTCTTGTCCTTACTGTAAAAAACAGAATTTGAAAGGAAAGAAGGCATTACAACAGCACATTCAAGCAAAACACCCACATCTTAGTAGAAAAAGGAAGAAAATTAAAGAACTTAAAGATACTGAAGAATTATTGTTTCCTGAACTTGAAATATTAACAAATCAATGTCCAATCTGTCACGCAAAGTTTAACTCAGTAGATCAAACATATAATCATTTTCAAGGAACTCATCATCAAAACACCGCCATGCTGGATGAAAACTTATCATCTCAATTTCAGGCTGTAAAGCAAATTTCTGAACTTTTCTCGATAATCATGATGCCACTTCCAATAATGTTTCGAGGTAAATCGGATAATTGGATTTTAAATTATCTAATTTCCATGCAGACAGGATTGATTACTCGCGATAAATACTTTGCTAAAAAGGCAATGCTATGGATTTCACCAGTTTTTCTCCTTTGGAAGAATACAATTATAAAGTTATCATAACTGATGAATTTTTAGAAATATAAAAACTTATTCGCGCTAATTTTCTAAAGAACTTCAGATTTTTTTCACTATATATATTTGTGATAACATTGATAATTTAATAAACAAAAAACTATTTTTGAGGTTTTTTTTGCAAAGATTTTTATTAGTGATTAGGTCTATGTTGATTTTAGTGATCATTATGAGTGAAAACACAAATCAGAAAATTGGATATTTTGGTCTACTTGCATTAGGTCTTACAACTGTAATTGGGTCCGGTGTATGGGGAGATCCCTTCTCTTGGGTAGATAAAGCAGGCTTTTTTGGAATAATTCCAGTAATTATTAGTTGGTTACTGTTTTTTACTGCAGGTTTATCATATGCTGAAGTTGTTGGTATGTTCCCAAACAGTGGAGGGCCTTATTCTTATGTAAGTGGAGCAATTAATAAGAAATGGGGAAGTGTCCTTGGGATTCTATACTATTTGGGCAATTTAATAATTGGGGTAATATTAGCCTTTGTTTCTATTGCATCATTCTTTGGAACAATTAGTTTAAATAATTCTACACTTCTTATTGTTTTTACTGCTTTGCTTGTAATAATCTTATCTTTTGTTGTTGAATTATTTCCTTTAAAGATAATTGGTTGGATTGCTTCAATATGGGTGGCAATTAAAATTATTCTATTATTAAGTGTTTTTATATTCTTTATCATTAAAGGTGATAATTCGAATTTAACAATGACAACTCCAACATTTGATGAAATTAAATTAGTTGGAAATGGTTCATTATGGGCTTTAATGGGATTTGAGGTTATTTTGGTACTAAGTGGAGATTTATCCCATAAATCTGATGATGAAGATTCAAAGAAAAGGTTACCCAGAGGCATTCTTATAGTTTTAGGAATAATTTTATTTGTTTACTTGATTGTTATTATTGGAGTTAGCTTTATTCTCGGAAAAGGAGCACTATCTGCATCTGGCCTTGGAGCATTTGAATACGCAGCACTTCAAACAGGTATTTCAACAACATTGCTTTATGCTTTTAAGACATTTTCGTCTTTGGGAACAGCTTTTGCGATATTCTTCATTTTAATATATATTCTGAAAGTACTCGCAAAAGGTAATAGTCTTCCAAGTGTATTTTCAAAAACCAAAAAAGGAATGTACATAAATAATGCAATTCTTACAGCAATATTATCTGGAATACTCGCTATTGTTATGACAATATTGATTCCGAGCACAAGTGGGGCTGTTATTGGGATCTTTTCATATGTTGGAATTGCCTTCATTCTTTTATCTGCTATGATTCCTGCTGGAATTATTGCGTTATATTTGCGGGTTAAAATGCCTATATTAGAACGACCATTTAAAACACCCATATATTATATTGTATTCCCACTTTCAATTATTTTGGGGTTGTATCTGTTCACATTAAATTTGTTAGCATTAATTGGAGCACTTTAATAACTTAAGAACGAAATTATTGATGTTCTTTTTTTGAACTCTTAATCTTTTATTTTTTTTAAACTCTTTTTTTAAATTTTCATATAGATTTATTTTTTCTAATGATCTTTTTTTTTTTTAAAATTGGAATTTTTTCCTTAATATATTTTTTATTTTAGAAATTTGTTAGGAATAATTCTAAGTACAAACTTCAAAAACTTTCACGATATATTTAATATATTTGATATTTGTGAATACTGACTCCTCTACTAACAAATTACAAACATGTAGGAGAATTCCGATATTGTATTATTTAGAACATACATTAATGATTGAAAATTATTATTGCAAGTTGATTAATCAGGTTGATATATAGATGCAAACATATAAAATTGCCATTGTAGGTGATGGTGGCGTAGGGAAATCATCTTTATTAGATGCAAAGAAATCGAGGAATTTTATTTCAGATAAAGCAATTACAATCGGAGTCGATTTTGATTTCATTCCCATCGAAAAATCAAAACCAGAAGATGGAAAAGCACAATTTTTGGTAATGGACCTCGGAGGACAGGCGCGATTTCATTTTGTTCATGATTTGTATATACAAGGAATTAAAGGTGCAATAGTATTATTCGATGTTTCCCGATTTAAAACATTTCAAAATCTCAAAAAATGGATTTCATTAATTACCAAGGAAAATTCACAAATTCCAATATTATTAATTGGAAATAAATGTGATTTAATTGAGTGTATTTTAAGATCTTAGAATTATAAGTTTTTTCGCTTTTTTGCCAATTCAGCCTCCCACTTCCGCCGCCTATCCCAAAAAGTTTTTTGTCGGTCATTTAAGCCCGGGAGAAGGAGA
>NZ_JBPLBG010000001.1:0-2206 GCF_054039255.1 Candidatus Harpocratesius sp. | reverse complement strand
TTTATCGGAAGTTTGTTTGTTGTCGACGATAAAGTGAGATTTTTCAACAAACTACGCACGTAGTGATTCAACGCTTCTCTTTTTCGGACAGGGGTTCGATTCCCCTCGCCTCCACTCTTCGTCCCGCTCTGCGCGGGACTTCGCGTGGCAGGCCATTTTTCTCATTCCAAACCGAAGTCTTCGGTATAAACGCAACGAAGAGTGTCCTGCGTATTCCGCTTTAGCGGAAGAAGCATGGACTGACATGTTTTACACTTACATTATCAGAAGTAAAACTTTTCCTGAAAAAACTTACATAGGTTATTCGGCCGACCTGAAAATACGTCTTGATTTTATTTTACCGGATTTATATATTTTATTTTTAGAACGATCAATGAAAAGTAATGCCAAATTATTTTTAACTATTCACATTTATTTTAGCGAATTCCTATGTTTTTTTTTACGTGCAATTTTCGCAGTATGGCATTTCCAGCATTTATAACCAACCATTTAGAATCATGACTAATATCAGGCCATTAGGAAAAATTACTAACTTGAAAAAAGATAAATAGAATTACTTAAAATTATAGAACAATGAATTCCAAATATCAGAAATTAATCGAGGAACAGTTCCAGATTCTTGATGTACCCCTGATATTTTATAATCCTTAAGTGAATATTAACATATGAACTCTGATAAAATAATCACAAATCTTTACATTGCTATCAAATATGTAAGCGATCGCTCATATTCAAATTTTTTAAAATCATATAAATACAATCAGGTAGTTGATTATATGGCAACATTATGTGAATCAAGGATATTTTATTACACATTGTTTGATTATTACTTATCAGTAGATATTAGTGAAAATTTACGTAGAAACATTCATGAAATCTGTTTGTTTAGTATAGACAATGAATTTTGTTTACATCTAAAAGATGAGAATCTCGTTGATTTGGTTGAACAAAGATACATGGAATATGGTCAATTATTATCAGAAAATAGAGAAGGCACAATAATTAATTTGTATAGAAAATACATATTTAGGCTTTTAATATCTATGAATTCAGATTACCTTGGTAAACCGTCTTTGCCTACCCTAAACAGTGATCCTTTGTTTAGTGAAATTGATTTTATTGACTTAGAGCAGAAAAATTTGATAGTTATCTCCCAACTAAAAGGACCAATTATTAACGGTGAAAATATTAAAGATTATTTGCAGTTATCATCTTAAACAGCAAATATTACTCGAGCACAACAATGAACTCTATTAAGATATTAAAAAAAATTATCACTATTGTTTTCTTACTTGATTTTGCATATTCGCAATATTCCGAGTTTTATATTAATCCTAATTTCAATCATGATGCAGTAAAATCAGTTGTTGTCGTAGCAGATAGTCCTGAATTTTGGATAGGTCAATTTCTTTCTAATGGTTATAATGTGGTTGATAGAAATTCTCTTGATTATATCTTGGAAGAAAAAAAGTTAATTCTTTCGGGCTTAACTGCAAATGATGATATCAAGGATTTAATAAATGCTGATGCTATATTTATTTACAATAAAATTGCTAATTATAGCGATTCCATTTGGAATGAAGTTATTAATTGTAAGTTAATTTTTGTCTCCACTGGTGAGATAATATTTACATCGAAATATCAATCAATTTTACTACAGGATGAATCTGTTGGTGATTTCCTTCTTAATATTATTAAATATAAAAATTCTGTTATTCCTTACTACAGATCGAAAACATCAGATCTTAAATCACCAATCACAAGATGAATTCCATTTATATAATGCACATAGAATATGACATTATTGTATTTAATAGATTTTGAAAATTTCCTTATACTCTATCGGATTCAGAGGATTTAATTCTCCATACATTAACTCTTCGTCCTGCTCTGCGCGGGACTTCGCGTGGCAGGCCACTTTTCTCATTCCAAACCGAAGTCTTCAGTATAAACGCAACGAAGAGTGTCCTGCGTATTCCCGATAATCCAATCTTCCATTACTCCAGCACTCCGTCATCAATATTTAACTGTGCTGCTTACTTCCCAAAAATCGGTTTCAGGTAATCGTTCCAGTAGTTCTGCCAGTTATACTGACTAAAAACCCGTTTAAACAGCAGATCGCTGCGGGATAAATTTTCCTTCAGAAATTGCACCAGCCGGTTGGCGTTGAACTCGGGACTTTCATCCATCGGTAAATAGAGCACGC